>JAQVCB010000142.1 GCA_028689995.1 Candidatus Gastranaerophilales bacterium | reverse complement strand
ATAACAAATAAAGACGCTAACTCATAAGCCACCTGACGAGTTATACAGCGGTTGCGTCGGTTGTTTGATTTTTGATTTTTTAATAATATATTGTTCATTTTTCCAACTTTTTTGTACTTAAATTAATATATACCACTTTAAAAATGAATTTGGGATTTTAACAACAAATAAAAAATGGTATTCGGTAGTAGGAGCTGGAGGCTTTTAGTAGCTCGTTCAAGCCTTCGAAAATATAAACTCATTTTAGTATATTTAATGATTAATTATACATAGCCGAATAAAATTTGCAATAAAATAACGGAAAAATATTAAGATATAACACTTTCAAAATAAATTCAGGATTTTAACAAAAATCGAAATATGAATTGCAATATATTAGTAGAAAATTATTGTTATAATTTTTTATAATACAATTACAATCTTATAATTAGCTTATATCAATCTTTTAAAAGATATGTTAAAATAAAAAAACTATAGCTGGAGGGTTAATGAATACAAAATTCTGCTAATTAATGATTCAACTTTTATTTTAAAGACTGGTTAAAAAGTTTTAAAAACTCCTTTTAGAGGTTTTATGTTATTGATAATTATTTTTTAAATGGCCAAAGATGCATTTTTATAAATGATAGTTAGTAATGTTCTAAAAACATTGTGAATGATTTTAGGAGAAAAATATTTTGGATAATAATGAAGTAAACATGGATGATATTCTGAGGAAGCTTCTTGAAGAAGAAGAATTTGTTGAAAGTCAAGCTGTTGATTATCAGGAATATTTGCCTGATTTTATTGCTAAAGCACTTGAAGATCTTGAAATAATTGAAACAAATGCAATTGAACTGGACAATGATTATGGAAATATGGAAGTAATTAATTCTATGTTTCGTTCTTTTCATAATATAAAAGGCTCATCAGGTTTTGTTGGTCAGGATGTAATTCAAAAAATTGCCCATCAGACAGAAACATTAATGGATGGATGCAGAAAAGACACAATTAAAGTTAATAAACAAATCATTGATTTAATCCTTAATTCAGTTGATTTTATTAAACAAATATGTGAGGACATAAATATTGTCAATGATGAAACGTTTTTAGAGATAATTTATGTTCATTTAAAGAATCTTGAAAATATTTTCATCGATAAAGAAGAAGATAATAATACAGAAATCGATAAAAATAATGAGGAAGATATACATAATCAATATTTACAGGATTTTATAAACGAAACTCAAAAGCATATTGAAATAATTAATAAAAATACACTTGATTTGGAAAAAGATCCTGCAAACAAATATATTATGTATAATATATTTCGTGGTTTGCATTCTATTAAAGGATTAGCAGGCTTTGCAAGTCAAACTATCATTCAAAGAATTACCCATGATGCAGAAGCTTTGGTAGATTGTTGTATTAAAGGAACAATTAAATTAGATAAAAATATTACGGATTTAATTTGTAAATCAAATGATTATATTAAAAAGATTTGTGATGATATTAATTTAATTAAAAATCAGGACTTTCTGGAAGAATTGCACAGTCATTTAAATAATATTGGCAATTTAAAATTGAAAGATGATTTGTTAATTAAACCTGCCAGAAAAGAAAAAACTGAAGATTTTGTAATTGAATTAGAAGAAACTGAAAGTCCTGCAATGGAATCATTTGTTGAAAACTTTATGCAGGATTTTATTGAAGAAGCTAAAGAACATCTTGAATCTATCGAATTAAAATTATTGTTACTGGAAAAGGATACTAACAACAGAGAAATCATTTGTACTATATTTCGTTCTTTCCATAATATAAAAGGTTCAGCAGGTTTTGTCAGCCAGACTTTAATACAAAAAATAGCCCATAGCACAGAAATATTAATAGACAGATGCAGAAGAGACAAATGTAAAACTAATAAAAATGTTATTGATTTGATTCTTAATTCCGCTGATTTTATTAAAAAAATATGTAATGATAACACCTTAAATACCGATGAATCATTTATAAATAATGTAAACTTGCACATAAAAGACCTTGATAATGCTGATATTAAAATTGATAATAATGAAGAATCATTTGAAGCTCCGCAAAAACTCGGAGAAATTCTTGTTGAACAGAATATTTTAAGTGAAAGTCAAGTAAAGGAAATATTAGACAAACAAAAAGATTATCCTGAACTTAAGTTTGGACAGATTGCTGTTAAAGAAGGAAAAACTGAAGTTAAGGAAATTATAAGTGCAATAAGAACTCAGCAAAGTAAAGTAACTGCAGTTACTGAAGATTATATGCGAATAGCAACAAGTAGAGTTGACAACCTGGTAGATATGATTGGAGAACTTATCATAAACCAGTCATTAGTGGAACAAGAAGTTATAGGGATATTTGATTCTAAAAATCTGAATAATTTAATTCGAATGTCCAGAATTACAAAAGATATACAAAATCTCGCAATGCAGCTTAGAATGGTTTCATTAAAATCTACTTTCAATAAAATTACTAGAATTGCAAGGGATACAATTAATGAACTCGGTAAAGATATACACTTTACAACATCCGGTGATGAAATTGAAATAGACAGAATTATAATTGAAAAATTGCAGGATCCTCTTGTACATCTGGTTAAAAATGCTATTTCTCATGGAATTGAAGAAAAAGAAGAAAGAGTTAAAAACAATAAATCATCAAAAGGTAATGTCAAAGTATTGGCATATAACAAGAGAAGCTGTATTTATATTGAAGTATGTGATGATGGTGGAGGTATAGATTGTCAAAGAGTTTATAAAAAAGCTCTGGAAAAGAATTTAATTGATTCAAACAGGGATTATTCAGAAAAAGAAATTCTCGAATTTATTCTCCTTCCGGGATTTTCGACAGTTGAAAATGTTGATGTTAATAATATTTCCGGCAGGGGTGTTGGAATGGATGTAGTTAAAACTGAAATTTCAAAAATAGGCGGAAAAATTGAAATAAACAATAAACTCGGAGAGGGCTGTACATTTATTCTTAAAATACCGGTTAATCATGCTGTGATGAATGGCACTATAGTAGATATTAACGGACAAAATTATATTATTCCGACAGTTAATCTGAAGAAAATTATACAACCTCAGGAAGAAGACTGGATTAGTGTTCAGGAAATAAAATCAATGATACGTGTTAGAGAAGATATTATTCCTTTAATCAATCTGGGTAAAGTTTTTGGATTAACTAATCAAGAAGAGAGTTCCAAATTAATAATAATTATTGAAATGGATCAAAAATTCAAGGCACTTCCGGTAAGAAATGTGGTAGGAAGACGTGAGATAGTTGTTAAACCTGTAAGTCCAGAATTTTCTCAACTAAAATTTGTGTCAAGTATGTCTATACTTGGCGATGGTAAAGTGTCATTAATTCTGGATATTGAGAATTTATTTGAAACAGAAGGAGTAGTTTAATGGAATTGCAAGATGGGAAGTATTTGACATTTTCTTTGAAGAAAGAGGAATACGGCATCCCTATCCTGAAAGTAAAGGAAATAATAGGATTGATGGATATAACCGATGTTCCTAAAACTCCAAATTTTGTAAAGGGTGTAATTAATCTCAGAGGAAAAATTATTCCTGTTATGGATTTGAGATTAAAATTCAAAATGGAAGAAAAAGACTATGATGAGAGAACATGCACAATTGTGGTAGAAATTAATATAAACAATACAAAGAGTTTGATGGGAATAGTAGTAGATACTGTTTCAGAAGTTGTAAATATTTCAAAGAATGAAATAGAACCTCCGCCGCAATATAGCAATAAAGAAGATGAAGAATTTTTAATCGGGATGGGAAAAGTTAAGGGCAAAGTAGTCATGCTTTTAAACATTGAAAGAATAATTAATAGTGAAGAATTAGTTAATTTGTTGAGTGATATGAAAGGGAGTGCAGTAAATGTTTAAGAATATGAAATTAGGAGTTAAGATAGCAGCGGGCTTTGCCGCGATACTAATTTTATCTACAGTGCTGGGCGGATTTTGTACAATAAGTATGAAAAATGCGCAGATTCAATCAGGAAAACTTAATAGGGAGTACGTCCCTATGGTAACTCAAGCCAATAATGTAGAAAGATCAGCATTAAAGACAATAATGAATATCAAGAATTATGCCATATCAGAAGATGACAGTTATTTAACTGAAAGTACTGCAAGTTTTGAGGAACTGAAAAAATGTTTTAAAGAAGCAGAGGACTTCGTTAATAAATCTGCCAGTTTAAATACAAAAGAGATGGCTGAACACGTAAATATTGTTAAAGAAAATTTAAGTGAGTACGAAAAGGCTGTTAGTGAAATAAAAGTATTAATTGACGATAAGAAACAGAAATATGCTGAAGCGTGCAAAACAGGAATTGACATTGTAAATGATTTAAGAATGTTGTATGAATCCGGAAGTCCATCAGTAAAAGCTCCTGTTCATGAAGCCATGGAACTATTGTATGAAAATCGTTTGGCAGCAATGAAAACTATATTTACCAAGGATCCAGCGCCATTCAAAGCTAAAATGGAAAACTTTGACAAAATTAACGGGTACCTTTCAGGTATTAAAGATGCAGCAAGTTTGCAACAAGTAAAAAAAATAACGGAAAACTGTGAAAAATATAAAGTGGAAATGGTTGCATATTGCGACCAAATGATAAAACTGAAAGAATCATTCAAAAAACTTTGTGAAAAAACTGCTAATATTCAGGCAGATGCTTGTAATGTAGCTGAAGGCAGTATAAAAAATGCTCAGGATATAGCATCAATATCGGCTATATCACTGTCAGTCACTTCAACTTTGATGATAATAGGTTCAATTGTAGCTATAGCTCTGGGTTCAATTCTTGCGTGGTTAATAGTA
>JAQVCB010000037.1 GCA_028689995.1 Candidatus Gastranaerophilales bacterium | reverse complement strand
AACTTGTTATTTGTATTTTAATCTTTTCAATGGCCAGATTTTTTATACCCTCAAAATTAATTGTTCCTGCAAGACAGACTATTCCTATTAAAAGCACGGGAAAAATAACTGAGCTCCAGAAAACGGAATTTTTCTCCGATTTAAGAAAAAACCCGCACTCACAGAATTCTCTTTCATGAAGTATGAGTTTTTTACAGTTTTTACAGGTTTTATCCAGAATGATACCCTTTTTTTCAAGATAAATATCTTTGCCTGAAAACCTTATATTAACTTTGTTTTTAACAGTTTGTTTAGTCTGCATATTTTTACTCCCGCTTCCGCACATCGTTTCCGCTGTTTCTCACTTTTGTAAGGTCGTTGTCTCTAAAGCCTCAAATTTGAAAAATTTGGACTTTAGAGACCACTTCTAAGTATAGTTATCTCTAATTAAAATCGTATTGCTGATACGACTGATTTCTATTTCTGATCTTGTTTCTCTATTATTAAACTTTTTGCGGATGAAAAAACTTGCTTACGGGTTTATTATTTAATTTGTATGGAAAAGTGGGGTTTGGATTGTTATGGGTGATTATTATGCGGCTGAAAAGCAAACAATTTACAATTCAAAAAATAAAAAAAGTCAGGATGTAAAAAGATCCCTGAATAACTATATTAACCAGTTAAAGATTCACTTTGATTTAAATGATGAAGAAATTTTTAACATTGTTGAATCAGTTCAAAAAGCAAGAAAAAATTATTATCAGATAAAAAAATGGTGGCAAATATGGAAATAAACAGGTAAAATGTAAAAAGATACGAAAAAATTATAATTTTTCTCGTATATTCTATGATCTAGTTACACACAAGCCCACCCGCTCATCGCGGCTGTGCCTATGTTTTACCTTTCTAATGGTCGGGTTTGAAAAATCCTAATTTTCTTCGAAAATTGAATTTTTCCACACCCTCTAGTGTAAAAAGTTTCTGTATTTGAGGAAAAATATGACAGATAAATTTTCTATAGAACTTGATTCAAAGTTTATTGAAAATCTTTTTGGTTTGGCTGATATGCCGTCGCCTGGTGAAGTAAAGCTGGAAGATTTACATAATGTTGTAAATAAAATTAAATCAAAATTAAACAAAACAGCGTTGTCTTCCGCCGGAATGCATTCTCAGTCGTCACTAAATTCTTCATCTGCCAATACAGGAGATGATTCTTCCAGACCAAAATCGGTTTTAGTTGTTGATGATCTTGGAATTATAACCTATCAGCTTGATATATTGTTCAAAAGAATGGATTTTGAAGTTACAATATCTCAGGAAATAAATGATGCTATTGATAAATATAAAAAGCAGGACTTTGGTTATGCTGTTATAGATCTCTTTATACCTACAGAAAGAGAAGGCTTTATTCTTCTTGATGAGCTTAAAAAACTTTGTCTTCTCTGTAAGTTAAACACAAAAATTATTGTAATGACCGCTTCGTCAAAGCTGGAATATCAGGAAAAATGCCTTAACAGGGGTGCCGATTTTTATATTGAAAAGTCCCCGGGCTGGCAAAAGCGTGTGATGGATGCTTGCATGATTGTATAAATTGTTAAAAAGCTCCGTACGGAGCTTTTTAAATTAAGGCTAAAATTTAGTTATGTAACGGTCTCTATGGATATAATCCTCTGAGTCTTTTTGCTTCTGCGACTCTTCCAACTCCCAGCATCATTGCTGCTGTTCTTGTGTCTACATTCTTAGCTATAGAAAGATTGTAAACATCATCAAAGGCTTTTGTTATAAGAACCTGAAGTTTATTTACAACCTCATCTTCTGACCAGAAGAGTCTTTGAATATCCTGTACCCATTCAAAATATGATACAGTAACGCCACCTGCATTAGCTAAAATAGATGGAATTATAAATATATTTTTTTCATAAATAATTTTATCAGCAGCAGGTGTTGTAGGACCGTTTGCTCCTTCTGCAAGTATTTTACATTTTATTTTATCGGCATTCTTTTCTGTTAAAACATTTCCAACGGCACATGGTGCAAGAATATCGCATTCAAGCTCAAGAATTTCCTGGTTTGAAATATTTTCAGTTTCTGGAAATCCTGTTACGGTTTTGTGTTCTTTTACATATTTAAATAAATCTTCAATGTTTATGCCTTTGGGATTATAAATACCACCGTGAATATCACTGATAGCTATAATTTTACACCCTGCCTGATAAAGATATCTGGCTGTAACAGCTCCGACGTTTCCAAATCCCTGAACAGCAACAGAGGGATTGTTAGTATTTAATTTTACTTTTTCAAGAGCTTTTAAAGTAGTAAAGGTTACTCCTCTGCCTGTTGCTTCAACTCGTCCGAGAGAACCGCCCAATCCGACAGGTTTTCCCGTAACGACTCCGGGAATTGCATAACCGAAATAGTTGCTGTATGTGTCCATAATCCAGGCCATTGTCTGTTCGTTAGTATACATATCCGGTGCCGGAATATCTTTCTCAGGTCCTATTATAGAAAGAATTTCTGTGGTATATCTTCTCGTTATTTTTTCCAATTCTCTTTGAGACATTATTTCAGGATTACAGCGGATACCGCCTTTTGCTCCGCCAAAAGGCAGATTCATAAGAGAACATTTCCAGGTCATCCACATTGCCATAGCTGAAACTTCACCTAGATCGATATCAGGATAATATCTTATACCACCTTTTGAAGGTCCAAGCGCCATATCATGCTGAACTCTGTATCCCATAAATGTTCTGGTTTCTCCGTTGTCCAGCTTGATTGGAACAGATACAATAAGTGCTTTTTTGGGGTATCTTAATCTTTCATGAACTCCAGGATCAAGATTTAGTTTGTGTGCAACGCTATCAAGTTGTTCCTGTGCCATTAAGAAAGTCGGAGTTTCAAGCTCTCTCGACATTAAAGGTTCTGAATTCAATGTGTTTTCCATAAAAGACCTCTAAAAATCAAATAATTTACATTTTGAATCAACATATTACATAGTAAGATCGATGCATTACTGCCAAAATCATACTTTTGATGATATCCAGACTACAGCCGCCACGGCGGGCAAAGCCCGACCTAAACGGCTTGCGCTTTTACAAGGGTCGACCGCAAATCTTTGTTTTTTTATAAAATTTATATTTATACAGCGGTCTCTAGTTATACTAACATTTTTTAGGTTTTTATAACAATGTTTAAAATTCAGGGTACTATATATATGTACTAATTAATTAATAATAGGTGATAAATATGGAAGAGAAGAAAACATGCCCTTTTAATAACGTAAACTGTGATTCTACCTGTGCCCTTTATGTTTCACCTGATGAACTTAATGAGACCGTTAAAAATAAACTTGCAAGCATAGGCGTAATTAGCAGGGATACAGGACTCTGTGCTTTAAAAAATATGTCGCTCTGTATGAGCAGGTATATTTTTGAAAATACTTCAGCAGGTTATTCAAGATAAAAAATAATATTTGACGTTTATTTACAATTACTATATAAAAGCCTTATTATAATTGGATTTTGGTAGTGTTATTAAGTTATATTTCAATTTTTAAAAGAAAATTGAAGTAAATTTTAAAGAAAATTGCAAAACTGACCGATACAGTATATATACCGATACATATTATATTTAAAAATCTGAACCCTGGATCATAATGTAAACTATTGTAACGGATATATACTTTTTATGATTTTTTTATATACTCGATGTTTTTATATATATAAGAAAGTGAAATAATATAAAGAAAAAATTATAAAGGAGAATTATTATGGGTTTAGCATCAAGTCAAGCAAGAATTCTACAATTAGTAGCAAGAAAAAGTGATCTCGAGTACAGAGGCCAGATGATAAACCACAAAAGATTATTAATTGCCCGTGATGTAGAAGAAGTATCAAAAGAATATTCAGAAGCACTTAATAATAGAAAAATAATCTTTAAAAGTGAAGCAGGAAAAGACATATCTACGTTGACAGGAAAGTTTGATGGTAACACAGGTCTCTTGAAAGCAGCTGGTATTACTGTTTGGGCTAAACCTACTACTGCAGGAGCTGATCCTACTGTTCAAATAACTACATTTACTCAAGAATCTTTAGAAGCAGGATTACGCAATGGCACTTATGTTATTAAACATGAAAACATATTAGAAGATTGGAATACAGATACATCACATTTTGATGATCAGTATGATAAAAGTGATGATGCAGCAGCAGAAGCAACATATCAAGCCGCAAGCAGCAAGTTGCAGTCAGAAGATAAAAAACTTGAAATGGAATTAAAAAGCGTTGATACACAACATACCGCAGTACAAACAGAAATGGATGCAGTCAAGAAAGTTATCGACAAAAATATTGAATCATCATTCAAGACATTCGGATAAATTTCGAGGAGATAACAAAATAAATTTAAGCCTCTTTTTAAAGAGGCTTTTTTATATTTTAAAGAGTCGCAAATATTTTAGTAAAGTAATTGTAAAAATTTGTAACAAATATATACTTTTTATGCAATTTTGATATACTTTTAGTTTTTATATATATAGGTATTAATTTAATAAAAATATGTATTAATAAAATAGAAAGGTAAAAGTTATGAGTATGAATACTGAATTAATAGGAGGATACTTTACATCAGTAAAATCACTGGCAAAAGCAGATGATATGAAAGTTAGTAATTCGAGGTCTCTGGTTTCTGCAGCAGTATTTAATAATTCTGTTGCCTTGTTTGATTTGGATGCATATGACGGGGATAATATTGCTAATAATACTATTAGCGGGGATAGATGTTTATTTAGTAACACTACCCAGATTCAATTGTATGAGGGAGTTGATGGAACAACTTATAAATATAATGACGAAACGCAGACATGGGAAAAAATAACAGATCAGGCAGTAGTTGCTCAAACAGTTAAAGATATGGGTGAATCTCTAAATACGCCATCTGGATTTGAAGTTAATGAATATCGTTTTAAATATGATATAGGTGGTTCCGGACCATTATCAATAAACCTTGGGGCTGATAGGGCCAATGTTGCCGGCGTAGATTATGTTCCTGATTTCATAAAAAATATATTTGCTTAAAAATATAAAGGTAAAAAATTATGTCATTATTTGGTGGATTGATAGATTCAGTAATAACTTTAAAGGGACCAAAAAATAGAACTGTAACAAGTGGACAGGGTTTGGTAAATGCTGCGAAATATAACAGTCAAGTGTGGGCTCAAGATTGGAATGAGTTTTCAAATGATATTTTTCATGAAAATAGTTATTTTGCGACTGAAAAAAGTGATGATATTCTGATGCAAAGAGAAGGCCAGACAAACAGTATTTACAGTTATAACTATAACGATCGTGATAATATATCGGAAATAACAGACAGAAGATCAATCTATGACAAACTTGATGGTATGGATGGAGAGCAAGATGGCCTAATACTTCATAAAGATTGTTCAGTCTTTAATCTAAGAAGAGATGAATTTGTAAATAATAATTATTCATTACAATTTGGACAGGATACTTTTGAAATTAAAGATCAAAATGGTAACATAGTAGATTCTTATGACAGTAAACCTGTTGCAAGTGCTAGTTCAACAAGTAATAGTTCAACAAGTAATAGTTCAACAAGTAATAGTTCAACAAGTAATAGTTCAACAAGCGAAAGTGCCTGGAAGACTTTAATGGAAAATATAGATCCAAATCTAAAAACAAATGATGGAGTTGTAAGTCTGGCTGAACTTGCTACACTTAAAGGAACTAAATTCAATGATTTAATTGAAAAAGCAACGGGATATACTATGGAACAGTTTGATAAAGTGGTAGGTTATGCAAATGATTATATTAATGGTTGTCCAGAAAAAGGCATTTCATCACATGCTGACTGGAGTTGTTTTGAAAATGATTTAGCAGCTAACTTCGGTGCCAGACCAGAAGGTGCTGCTTATACTCAACATTTTAGAGAAAATAAAAACGGCAATGGTGCTACAGTATAAAAAAATAAGTAATAAGTTATCATGATTAACGGGAGCGAAAGCTCCCGTTAGCTGTTTACCCTTGTATTTTTAATTGTGCCTGCTCCGTACCTGCTGATATACAAGAATAAAATTTCCCTGTATCTCAGGTACATCCATAGAGGATTATTGTAAGCTTCATTGCATTTTTGGGTGCACAGCTGAGCCATCTCTGAAATTTCTCTGGAGTTCATACCGACGGAAGTTTCAAATTGATAGCTTGGCGAAAATTCCTCTTTATTTTCCAGAATCCTTGTGATGCTGAACTTGTCGGGATTTTCTCTCAGTTTTGTATGTTTTCCAAGAGTAAAGATACTTCTGCCGTAACTTGAAATTAAATCAGTATTTTCCGAGATGATTTTAATTGTTTCTAAAGCTTCTTCTTTTGTTTCAGATGGGAAGCCGAAGAAGATATAAGCAAAATTCCAAATATCTGTATCGTTTGCGGCTTTTAAAATTTCAAATCGATTATCTATATCAATGCCTTTATTTATGAGTCGCATAACCCTGTTAGAACCTGATTCAAAACCCCACAGCATCATTCTCAAGCCCGCATCTCTGGATTGTTTGAGTAATTCAGGGGTAAATTCTTTTTCAAGCCGTGCATTTATAAACCAGTTAATGTCAATGTTTTCTTCTATAAGCCTTTTTGACAAATTTTCAAGATACTCAGGAGAAACTGATTCATCAATAAATTCAAAATGTTTTATATTGAACTTCTCATTGAGATATTTCAGTTCATCTACAAAGATATCAATGTCTTTTATGCTGAAATTCTGGCCAAAATCCTGATCACAGAATGAGCATTTTCTCCAGTAGCAGCCCCTGCTGGATTGAACGGAGAGTACAATATCCGGTGTCAGGTAAAGATGAAGCGGAAAATCTTCCAAATTTGGGGGATTTAATTCATTTAAGGTAAAAGGAACCGTTTTTTGGTTGATTTTGACAACTTTGTTTTCAGAAAACATAAGATTTGGTACGTCTTCTATTTTTAAATTGCCTTCAAAGTATTTAGCAAACTCTTTTATTGGTTTTTCGCCTTCTTCAATGATAATTGAATCGGCAAAAAGTTCAAAGAATTCAGGGCATTCAAGGAGCGGTTCTACAATTCTTCCCCAGAAATTACCACCAATACTTATATGGCACTTTTTTTGAGTTTTTAAAAGCATAGCAAGAGTCAGTCCAGGAACTATCTGTGATGATGAATTAACTGATATAGCTATAAAATCAGGACTTTCTTTCAAAAGATCTGGAATTACCCTTTCGTAAAACTCATAAAACATATTTGTTGTTTTATCAAGGCAGTGTTCTTTTATACTTTCATAAGTCAGCTTAAAAAACGGGCTGTTATAGTCATGGAGTTGTATTAAAGACGGATAAAAAGGCATTGAAGCAATTTCTAATGCTGTATCAATAGAGTTTAGAGCTTTAATAAGTAATTGGGGATCATAGAACTTATCTTTATCACGCATTATGCTTACAGCTTCATCTACAAAATTAATAGTGTCTTCAAATTCTCCAATTCTTTTTTCTTTTATTTCTTTTATTTTTGTATACTTAGCCAGCTTTTTCTGGAAACTTTCAGAATATTCCTTGCTTCCTTTATATTTATCAAACTCTTTCGATAATTCCTTAAAAAGATGATCGAAGTTTTTTAAAGAATTATTCATGCAAATTTTAAGATGCTCTTTTTTCAGGATTTCATCATAGAATTCGATATTTAGATCTCTAATACCGACTTTATAGCCATTATTTTTTAATTGTGAATAAAGAGAAGCCAGTGAAAAATGAGGATTTAAAGGTGTCCATTGAGGAGGAAATACAAGAATTGCTTTCATTTCTGTTTTTATTCCTAAAAACTGCTACATTTAAAGTATTATAATTTATTAAACTATAAATTATAATACTTTAAATAAGGTATTAAACAAAAGGATAAGAGAAGGGTTTGTTATGAATTTTTTTAAAAAAGACAATAAGGAACTTGAAGAAAAATTTAATGCGGGTTTTTTAAAAAACGATAGTAAAGAAATAAAACCTGAAAAAAAAGAATCTGAAGAAAAAAAACCTGATTTAGAAGAGATGTTAACGGAACGTCAGCAGATAAAAAAACGCATAGAAAAATCATTAAAAGAGCTTCTTTTTTCTAAAGAGGAGATAAAGGAAACTTTAAATATTATTGATGAAACCTATGAGCAAATACAGTCTTTAAAAGATATGCTTATAGGAACAAATATAAATAATGATCCTGAAGAAATTACAAAGAAGACAATGGCAATGATTACAGGGCTGACAGAACAAATGAATATAGATCTAAAGAAAAAAGTAAGAGAGATTATGTCAAGGCGAGTTATTTAACAATGAAGAATTTGCTTGTCTTTCCGCCTCAATGGTCTCCTTTAAGTCCTCACAGCGCCTTAACAATGCTTGCTGCAAATTTAAGAGCAAACGGTTATGAAGTTGATATAAGAGATTTAAATATTGACTTCTACAACTATGTTCTTACTCCTGATTATTTTAATAAATCACTTAAAAAGATCGATAATCTTGAAAACATCCTTAAAGAGCAGTTAGCATATGAGTATTCAAATACAAAAAAAATTGATGAATATTCAGGTGAATTTAATATCAATGCATCTAAATTTTTAAAAATAAGGAACTTAAAAGAAAAAGACAAAGCTGTTATTGAAAATATCCTTAATTTATTGCCTTATGCTTTAAGAGTAATGAAGAATAAAGAAGAATTTTATTCTCTGGATCTGCTTTCAAAAGCGCTTATTATAATAAATCAGACATTAAATGTTATTTCTTTACCTTATTTTCCAGCAGAAATAAGCATGCATGATTATATGAATCCTGCATTCAAGTTTACTTTTGAAGAAATAAAAAAACACTGCTTTGATGAATCAACAAACATGTTTTATGATTTTTATAAGGCTGTTATACCTTCGATATTAAATCAAAATCCTGATATTATAGGGATATCAATAAGTGCATATTCCCAATTCATACCGGGTTTAACCCTTGCAGCATTATTAAAGTCAAATAGTAATGCTCATATTAATATTGGGGGCAATTATATAAGCAGAATAACTGAAACTCTTAAAAAATATCCTGAATTCTTTGAACTTTTTGCTCATTCTGTTATTTTTGAGGAAGGTGAGAAACCTTTAGTAGAGCTTATTAAATGTTTAGAGGATAAATTAAATATAGATCAGGTAACAGGTCTTATTTATCTTAATAATAATGGAGAAATTATAGCAAATAACAAGGTATTGCCTTTAAAGTTTAATGAAGCGCCTGCTCCTGATCTTACTGGATTTAATTTACAGAGATACCTGATGCCCGAGATAGTTTTTCCAATACATGCAAGCAGGGGATGTTACTGGAAAAAGTGTACTTTCTGTGATCATGACTTTGGACAGGTTTATAACGTAAAAGATGTCGATAAGTTAATAGAAGAAATAAAAGAGTTAAAAGAGAAATTTGAAATTTCCCATTTTGAGTTTATTGATGAGGCAATAAGCGCTCCTTATCTTAAAAAAATGTCGGAAAAAATACTAGAAGCCGGATTAAATATAAACTGGTACTGTAATGCACGACTTGAAACCAATTTAACACAAGACATTCTGAAACTTGCAAGAAAAGCAGGTTTGAGAATGATATTATGGGGTTATGAGTCAGGTTCTAACAGAATTATGGAGCTTATAAACAAAGGTGTTGATGTAGATAAAAGACTCGATATTTTAAAAGCTGCCAGCGATGCTGATATTTGGAATTTTGCCTATATCTTCTTTGGATTTCCGACAGAAACCAAAGAAGATGCAATGGATACTGTAAATACAGTATGTGATAACACTGATATTTTTCATGCTTACGGGAAAAGTGTTTTTTCTCTCGGTAAACATGCATTGATGAAGATGAATCCTGAAAAATTTGGAATAACAATGCTTTCCGAGGAAGAAGAACCTTTTTCTTCAAATTGTTCTTATAAAATAGAATCTATGTTGAAGGAGCGTGAACTTGAAGAAATTAATCAGCTGTTTGCTCAAGGATCAATGAAAAATTATCCAAGTGCTGCCTGGATGTATATAACATACAGAGAAACTTTATTTCTTTATATATGCAAGTACGGAGCAGATGCCGTTAAGTTAATGAAATGCCCGTTTTAGATTTTTGCAACTTTTATACGGGTATTAAAAATAACGGGAGCTATAGCTCCCGTTATTTTTAAAATATTTGAAAAATTGATTATAGTTTACAAAGTATTTGGTAATTTAATAGTCTGGCCGGGATATATCAGATTTACATCTGTTATGAAGGTGTTGGCGGCCTGAATTTGGTATACCATATTCATATCACAATGGCCATATTTCTTTGTGATGATTGCCCATAAAGTATCTCCTGATTTCACTTCATGTGTGGTACTTGTTGGAGCTGCTGGAGTTACAACTGCTGGAGCCGGAGTTACAACTGCTGGAGCCGGAGTTACAACTGCTGGAGCTGGAGTCACAACTGCTGGAGCTGGAGTCACAACTGCTGGAGTTGGAGTTACAACTGCTGGAGTTACATTTGTATTGTTAATGACTTGTTGTGTATTGTTATTTGCAGCTTCTTCAGCTTCTTTAGCTTCTTTAGCTTCTTCAGCTTCTTTTATTTTTTTTGCATCAGCAGCTTCTTTACCGGTTCTGCCTGCTATTTCTGCTTTAAGGGCATTACCGATATGTAGCCATTTATCTTCCTGATTAGTTGATTCTCTTGCAAGTTTAGCTTCCTCAGCTGCTTCCGTAGCTGCTGCCTGAACGTTTGCATCATCACAATTTTTTGCATATTCTTTTGCATTCTGTTCAGCAATATTAGTTATTACATTTTCTGTTTCATCATAGATTGTTTCTAAACTGGCAGCTTCTTCACTTAATTTATCCATATTTTTATCTAGTAAACTCATTTTGTCTTTTACTGTTTCTCCGTCTTTTTCAAGATTTTCGATTTTTAAATCGTGCGGTGCTCTTTGAGCTTCAAGATTTTCTTTTATAGCATCTATATTATCCATTGCATTTTTATATTCAGCAAGATCGGTTTCAAAATTAACTAATGATTTATTAAAGTCGTAATCCTGTGTATCTAATCCACCATTACCGTTTGCATCATAAACAGTAGTTTTTTTGCCGTCTGCATGAGTTATTTCAATACCTGTTTTGCAAGCACCGTTAATTGAATTTCCATTTTCATCTTTTACGTCAACAGCTATTGTTGTAGCATTAATGCCGACAGCTTTAAGTACTTCAACTAAATCAGATGGGTTGGAAGTATTTGCAGTATTACTTAAAGCGTCATTAAGTTTGGTTGCATCAAAGCCGGTGTCTACAGTTCCTAATGCTGTCATTATGTTAGCTGCGGGACTATTATCTGCAGATCCTGTTTTACTGGATAAAGCAGCAGCTAGAACAAGTAATTCTGTTCCACTAAGTCCAACTGTAGTGCTGCTCATTCGACCCATGCCCATACCCATACCGCACATACCCTGATTGGTAACAATAAACTGTTGTACGTCATATACTTTATTCATTGGGTTGTCAGAAGATTGTACAAGAGTATCATGTGCTTTAAGCTGTTCATTTATTAGGACGTTAAAGTCATTTACTATACCTACTTCTTTTATTTGATCTTCAGTGATACCTTCATAGAGACTTGCATCAATCATAAATTGATTGCTGTCAAGTGCGAGTTGATTATTTACTTTGGATTGTTGATTTTTTGTTGATTCCAATTTTGATTGAGCTACTGCTGATGATGTAGTTGCTACTCCGCCAAATAATGTAACGTTAGCCATTTCTATATCCTTTCTTATCTTATCTTAATTATTTTTTAAATTGATTAAGTTCTTTTTCAAGGTTTAAACTAAATTCGATACAGTCAATTCCGTTACCTGAAATTCCGTTGCCGGAGATGCCGTTACCAGAAATGCCTAAATTTTGTACTTTAACCTGTAAATTTGATAATTCAGCTTCTTTTCTCATACAACACCTCTTATTTATCTTTAGTATTTTTTAACATTTTGTATATAATTGCATATATATAACTGTATATATATAAAAAATATATACTCGATAGAATTTCACAAAAACGATAAAATCGTTACATTTTGTAATATGTGAATTTCTTAATCCGAGTTTGTATTATATACATGAGATATGTCGACTAAATCAAAAGATTTCTTTAAAGATTTAAAGGGAATTTTAAGAAATTGAAATAAAAGTTAACATAACCTGTATTAGTACTTATATTTTAAAAACAGGTTTTATTTCTCCAACCTGAATGTTGTTTAAATTTTTAATTTTTAAATCATAAAGACCATTTATATTTTTTAATTCTTCTAAAGAAAGCCAGTCAAGCTGTTTAAGAGCTTCTATGGTAACAATGCTTCTTGCTTGAATATTTGAATCCTGTATTTTAACAACCAGTGCTTTTTTTTCTTTTATATTAATCACTATACAGAGGCCTTCAGCTCCGACTTTTGCAATTAATCTTCCTTGTGAGACTTTTATTATCTCACTGTCAAGTCTTCCATTTCCTCCAATGATAATCGGGTTTTGAATAAAAGCTTTCTTAATTAATTCAGATTCCTGGCTTAAAAATAATTTTAAAAAGCCAAAACCCATTTTATAGAATGGCATACCATAAATTGGAGCACCGCATCCGTCGATGGAAAATTCCATGCGTTCATTTATATTACATAATTTTTTTATTATATCGATATATTTTTTTTGAAGAGGATGATCAAAATCAAGATAATTATCTGCATCCCAGTTCATAGCCCTGCAAACGGCAAGCATTCCTGAATGTTTACCGGAACAGTTATTATGAACGGGACCTGCTTTTAAATCGTGTTTGATTAAATAATTTCTTGTTTCAACATCAATTGGATCATGAATTCCGCATTGCAGATTTTTTTCACTCAGTCCAATTTTTTTAAGAATGCTTTCTATAAGAAGTAAATGTTCTTTGCTTGCAGTATGAGAAGAGCAGATAACTGCCAGTTCAGGCAAGGTAAAATTAAATTTATTGTATGCTTCTGTAATAACAGGCAACGCCTGAAAAGGTTTTGCACATGATCTTAAAAAGAAAGAATTATTTCCGCAATTTCCAATCTGGGAGATAATTTTTTCTTTTTTATCAACAAGAATTAAAAAACCAAAATGTTCTCTTTCGGTTAATTTTCCTCTTTTTACTTTTAGTAAAAGTTCAGATTTCATTTATTAACCATTAATATATATGTGTACTTTATAATAAAATTTTAATGTTTTATTTTATATTTAGAATTTTACGTATTCGTTCTTTAAGTTTTGTATTTTCTGATTCAAGAGTAGATATTTTTTCCTGATATTTTAATATGCTATTTTCATTTGATGGACCAGAATCGTCTAAAACAAGCATATTTTGAATGTATTTTCTTTTACTTTCTTCTTTAAGTAAAACAATACCTTCAATTTCAGTTTTTGTGGCTAAACCGAGATCTATAAGGATTGTTCCGATTTTTAATTTATCCTGTAAAGTTTCTTCAATATATTTTTGCGCTTTAAGAGTTTCACCGAGTTGTTCTATATTGACTTTGCCTAATTTAACAAAATATTCTCCGATTCTTATAGCGCCGCTTAAATATAAAGCTGTACCAGTTACGCAAATAGATTCAGGGGTAACGAGGAGTTCAGCATTAACCGCAGTCATGAAATAACTTGAGCACTCTGAAAGACTCCAGTTATTTTCTATGGTGATTTCGATTATACTCAAATTTTGTAAAACTCCTGACAGAAATTTATAGACATTCAATTGGAGTCCTTTTGATTTTGTTTCAATTTCTTTTTTACCTATATAGGTTATTTTGGGGATATAAAGCTGTAAGCAGTCTTCTCTATTAAATAAATGCAAACTATCTAAAATAGATAAGTTTACAAAATCATCTTTTAATTGAAGGTAAATAACTTGTTTTACCCATAGAGGCAATTCAGAATGTTTTTTAGTTAACGTTTTAAAGGAAGTTTTAGAAGTTGATGATTCCATTTAAATCTCCTGTGTTTTATATCTTTTATATATTAAATTCAGGATAATATTTTTTAAGTGTATTTCACTTAATGTTGAATGCTGTTAACTTAAAAAATATTATCCTATTTAAGTTAAGTATAAACATAAATTTTAAAAAATAATATATTATTGGTATTTTGACTCAGCTACCTTAAATAATACTTTATTTTAATTAATATTATAATACTTTATTTTAATTAGTTTTTTATAATACTTTATAAAAAACTAAAAATGAATTATAATATTATGTTAATAAATGTTTATCTTTTTTATTAACATAGGTTTAATTTTTAAAGAAAATGGGAATAATTAAATTAAATTGTAATTCCCTAAGCTATTGGAGGAAAAATGTCATTTGCCATGGATGACATTGGCCTGACGAACCTCTCATCTATATTACAGGCCAATACATTAAAGACACGGATAGTTAAGGAAGAATCTTCTGATAAAACAAAACCAAATAATGCTGAAGATCCTGAAAATCCAGAAAGACTTGTTTTCTCTGAAAATCTGGATAAAAGACTATCCGGTATGCAAGATACTCTTGATAAAAATCAAGAGGGTGGAACGATGCTTGCTATTGCAAGTTATTCGTTTTCTTCAATTTCTGATGCTCTTTCTGAAATAAAAAAACAGGTAAAAAATGCAATTGATAATAATGCTTCAGATAAAGATCTGAAAGAATTAAATGATTCTATAGGAAAAAAACTTGCTGAAATTGATAAAACAGCAAGTGATACTGTTTTTGATGGTCAAAAACTGCTTGATGGCAGTATGCAGAATAATTTGCAGATAGATGACGAAAATGGCGGTAAAGTTAATATTTCAACAGAATTTAAGGATACTTCACTTAAAGCACTTGGTTTGCCTGAAAGTAAAGATTTCTCAATAAGTAATAAAGAAGAGGCTAAGGCATTTCTTAAAAAACTTGATAATGCTGAAAAGGAAATAATTAAAAGACAGGATATGGTGTCTAAATATCAAGGTGAAATTCAAAAAGGTATAAAAGACTTATTTTTAACAGAAATTAATTTACTGGAAGATAAAAATGATTCAGCTGGCGTTGTGGATCAGATGAAAAACAATGTAATAAATGGTGTTCTTGATAATCCTGATCAAAGTGTTAAACTTCAGATCAAGAGTTTAGATGAAAGTGTTTTGCTTGCACTCATAAGATTACAAAGATAAAAGGAATTAGGTGAAATAGATGCCATTGGATGGTTTATCATTTTCAAATTCAGGGATGTATAGAATTACAGCTCCGATGGAGGTTACTGATCAAGTAAAACAATTCTCTGAGATTCAGGCACAAAATACAATTAAAAAACCCGAAGAGGCTGATAAACTTAAGGCTGATTTAGAAAATGATAAGGATCAGCATAAAGACCTTCAAGGACGTGAAACCGGCGATGATAGTCAGGAAGAAGAGCAGGAAAAGGAAAATTTTACTGATAGAAATAAATATAAGGTAAGATTTAACCAGAAGACAGATATGGTAGAATTAATTGATCAGAAAACAGGTTTTATACTAGAAACAATATCATCTATTGATCTTGTAAATCTGGTATCTAAATCAAATGGATCTTCCGGTGTATTTGTTGATGAAAAAATTTGATATGGTTAAAAAAATACATTTAATGAATGAAAAAATAATTTTATAAGAGTATAGAATGATAATAGGGAAATTTTACGCTTTTTAATTTATTTTCTGATTTATAAGGCTAGCTTTTTAGTTTTTTAAATTATAATAATAGAACATAAAAAACTTTGATCGGAGAAAAAATATAAATAATGAATCCATATCTTAAGCAATATCAGCAAACACAAATACAAACAGCAAGTCCCGAGAAAATTTTAATAATGCTTTATGATGGAGCTATTCAGTTCCTTAATAAAGCAAAAATTGCTGTTGAAAATAAAAATATAGAAGAAACCCATAACAACATTATTTCTGCCCAGCGTATAATAAGCGAATTTATGAATACTCTTGATACACAGTCAGGTGGGGAAGTGGCAAAAAATCTTTTTAGTTTGTATGAGTATCTTCATTATACATTGGTGCAGGCAAACTTAAAAAAAGATATTCCTATGATTGAAGAAGTTATAGCTCATTTAAAAGATTTAAAACAAACCTGGGAAGAGGCCATAAGAATTGCTCTCAGGGAAAGAGGTCAGCAACATACAGAAAGTTCCGTTCAATCAGCATAATTTTATGTCTGTTACAAATTGAAAGTGAATAATGTTTTCGGATATATTTTAACTATTATTAAATTATTGTTATTTTAAAAAGCTGAAAATTAACTTTAGGTGTAAGTATAAATGGAAAAGGAAAATTTAACAAAATTATATAAGGCAATGTACACTGTTACAGTTGAAATGAGCAGGTTAACTGAACTTGAAGATTTTGACGGTATGGAATCTCTTCTTAATGTTAAGGATGAGTTGATTATAAGAATAAATGAAGCTAAATCAAAAATTACTTTTTCAGAAAATGAAAAAGATGAATTTAATTCTTTTGTTAATGTTATTAAAGAACTTGAAAATAAAAATCTTGAAATTATGGAAAGTAAACATAAAATTTTAAAAGAGAAAATTTCCAGTGCAAATAAAGAATCTAAAGTTCTTTCATCTTATAAAGGAAGTAAAGAGATTGCTCCTGCAATTATTGATGAAAGAGGCGCTTAGAAGTTATCTCAAAAATTTTATTTTTAATTTAATTTTGTTTCTGTCAGAATTTAATAAAATTCTGATTTTGAGACTGTTGCATAACTATAATTTTTGTTAAAAAGTTAAAATTTGCGGTCGACCCTTGAAAAAGTGAAAGCCCGAAATGGTGTGTTTGGCGTGGCCGGTAGGGCTGGAGACTAGATATAACAAAAGTGTATATTTTTGAAGTTATACATAGGTCTTTAATTTGTTAAGAATGTAACAAAAAGGCAAGTTTTAAATGGTTTTTGGTTTTATATAATTAGAAGGTTTTATCCTTTTTTATATTGTTATAAAAATTTCGGAGGCAAGTTGAAATAGTGACAAATATAGGAATGAATCCATATACAGGACTTCCATATAATCAGGGTAATTTTAACGGAGTTACAACACCTGGTGCTATTTCTGTTAATGATCAAATTAAGGATAGTCCTGCAGGTAACGCAGCTTCTGATTTTCCGACCACTCCTGACGAGTTTATAAAAGCAGCACCTTACTATGCAGTTGGAGCCGGAGGCGGCTTTGCTATAATGAAAGGTATTAATGCAGTATGTAATAAAGATGGAGCTTACGAAGGGTCTAAATTAGCTGAATGGGCCGGAAAAATTGATGGAAATAAATATATTAATTCTACTAATGGAAAAGTAGAAAGCTGGATTACAAATCGTATAAACGGATTAAAAAAATGGCATAGTGAGCTTCCTGTAAATAGCAGCAGAAAAAAAATAATTGATAGTATAAATCAAGGTACTACGCCGGGGAATTCCATGGCAAAAAGTCAGATACATGGTATAAGCGGAATGGCTGCTGATCATGTTAAAAATGAACTTGTAAATTTAAAAGAAAGTGGAAAATTAGAAAAAGCATTAAATGAATTAAAAATAGATTCAAAAGAAATTGAAAAAATTAAAGGTATTTTAGATAATAAAAATTTACCGGGATTAAAGGCTATTGAACAAATAGAAGAATCTTTAGGAGGACCTAAAGGTCTTACTGCACTCGGAGATAAATTTAAAGATATTAAAACTCCAAGAACATTAAAAATCCCATTTGTTAAAGAACCATTATCATTGGGTAATAAAACTTTAAATCTTAATTTGTCATTGAATAAGTTAAAAGGTTTACAGGGAGCAGAAACAAAAACATTTGTTTCCAGAATTCTACAAAAATCAGGACTTATTGCAGGTGAAGCTGCAAGCGGTACTATCATAGGAGGCGGTGCGTTTGGTCTTGTTTTGAGTGCATTTTTCATTGGAGGATCTATAAAGAAAGCTATGGAAGCTCCAAAAGGCGAAAGACTCAGTACGTTTATGGAAGAATTTATCGGTAATTATTTTGGCTTCTTTGTAACTATGCCTTTTGCTATGAAAGCTCTTTACAGTACCGCAGGATTAAAAAATCTTGGTATGGATAAAAAAATCGGGGAATCTCTTGACGGTTTCAAAAAGGCCGGGAATATTACTACTAAATTTACTGATGGAACAACAATAAAACAAGGAATAAAAGAATTAGAAGAACGTATAGCTAAAGAAACAGGTGAAGCAGCTATAAAAACCAGAAATGAAATAAAGGCGCTTAAATCTCTTTCAGGTAAGGGCTTACCGTTTGTTCAAAAAGTATCAAAATTCTTTGGTAGAGTTCTTGGTGTTGGACTTGAAAAATTGCCTGCTGTAACCAAAACGCAAAAAGTATTAGGTAAAATGAAAGGTTTTGGCGGCGGAGGAATGAGATTTGCAGTTATAATGTTTGCTATAGCGCCAGTGTTGACTAAACCGTTTTTCTGGTTATCTCATGCTATATTTGGCACTCCAACAGCTACAAAAGAAGCTGAAAAAGCAAAAGAAACAGAACAAGCTGCAAATGACAATACTCAGCCAGTTGTAAATAACAATACTCAAACATCTCCATTTACTGTACAGAATCAAAATGTAGCTCCGGTAAATACAGTTAATAATTCTCAGGAGCCTGTCAGAACATATATTCCATCAGCTGAACCAGCTGTTTTTCAGGCTCAGCAAAATCAGGCTTTAACAAATGTATTGAATAAAAGTGACGTTATGATGAACTATGCTAATGGTGTCTTACAAAATTCACATTAAGCAAGGATGAATTAACAATGGAAGTTTCCGGGGTAGATAATAAGAATACAATAAGATTCAATATAGATAAAAAGGTTTATTACTCCTTTTTAAATACCCCGTTAGATAAAGTACAGATTTCATCGCAAAATTCTGAGCAGAAAGACAATGTTCAGAATAAAGATATGAAAGAAGTAGCAGATCTGCTCGATCCAAAAAAAAACTATAAAAGACTTGCAGCAAAAATAGCAGGTATTGCAGGTGCAAGTGTTCTTATAGGCGGGCTGACGATTGCAGCTCTTTTTCGCGGAAAGTCAGGTATGGCTAGAAAAATGGGGAATCTTCTTCAAAGATTCAGAGGAGAAGCGTATAATTTGCAAAATGAAACTTCGTTCTGGGCAAAAATTCGTTATCATTTCAAGACTAAAGTGGTTAACATGCTTGAAAAAGGGCTTAATACCTGGGTAAATATTGATCAGTTTAAAAACAGATTTCTTGATAAAAAAATAGTAGAGAATATGGGTATTTTTAACAGGCCGATTAAATGGACTGTAACAAAGTTTGAAAATGCTGCAAAAGCAAGAAGTATGAAACTGTATAAAGATTGTGATAAAAAGTTGGAAAATTTTAAACAGGTTCTTGGTAAATTTAAAGAAGTTATTAAAAACGGATATAATGATTCAATTTCTGAAAATGAAATAAAAAGGTTGAATGAAAACTTTAAAGAGCTTGATCTTGGTCTTCAAAAAGAAGATACAAGAGCAGATGTTATTGAAAAGATTGGTCATGCAGTTGATATACAAATTAAAAAGCTTACAAATAAAAATGAATTTGAAAAAAGACAAAAATTAGTAAATAACATTCTTGAAAAATTATCTGAAAATTTTGATACAGAATTTAAACTTATTTCAGATAAAAGTGGATTTCTTGAAAGTTTTAAACATGGTTGGCAGGCTGTAAAAAAACTTTCAAAATCAGGTGATGAACTTTTATCAAGAAAAAATTTACAAGAATTTGAAAAAGCAAATAAAGCTACTTATGGCGAGAAAGAAAAAATTACTAGAAATGTAAAAAATAACTATGAAATAAATATGCAATTTCTCAAACAGGTTGAATCTTGCATTGAAAAAGCATCTAAAGGTAATGAAAATTTACGAAAAAGATATACAAATGATTTTTCTAATCATATAAGACAGCTTGAAAATACAATGAAATCCTACAAAGATGCAGAAAATAAGGCTGGAGAAAATTATAGAAAAAAATATATTGAAACATTTAATTGTGGAGCAAATAGTTTTATTGAATCAATACAAACAAGTGGATATAATTCAGATGGCAAGCTTAATCCTGCAATTGAAAATCTCGAAGAAGCAATGAATAGAATTGGCAAAGGAGATAAAAAAGGTCTTCTGGAAGAACTTAGAATATTTTCAAAATGTTATGGTGAAGAATCCGGTAATAAAATAAAAGATGAAAATCTACAACTTTATACTGAATTTAAAAAAGTAGTAGATGAACTTTCAGATAGTATCAATAAGGCAGTTAATTTTGAGACAAATAATCTTACATTTAGGAATATGGACTTAAAACTTGGTGGTGGAAATTTTGAATTAATAGGTCTTTCTATTCCTGTTGGGATTGGAGCTTATAATATTGCACAGGCTGATTCTCACGATGAACGTGTTTCAAAGGGTATAAGAACAGGCTCTGTAATAGGTGGCGGTTTAGCAGGATGGATATTTTCAAGTGTAACGATGTGCTGGAGTGCAGGACTTGCAATAATGTTTGGTCTTGGATCAGGACTTGCTTCTGATAAAGTGGGCAAATTTATTGACAATAAATTCTGGAGCAAGGGCAGAGATTGGGATGCTGTTAAAAAGCAGAAACAACAGGAATCAACAGTTGCCTACAAGGCATGATATGAAATAATTTCTAATTTATTTTTAAATTTCTACTTGAAAAGCAATTTTAATTTTCAGGGGTTTTAATTAATTAGATTACTTTGTGCATGAAAAGGAAATACTATGAATATAGCTTTCGGTTCAAAAGCAATTTTTAGAGCTCCATTAGGTAAAAAGGTCGAACTGCAAAAAGCTGTTGACTGCATGAAAAGAGATTTGAATTTCAATAATATAAAAAATAAAGATATACCTTTACTGGTATTAGAAGATAAAGTAAGAATTGGTCTAGTTACAGGTGATGATTCAAGTCTGTATGATGTTATATTTAAAAGAACTAAAGGATTATTAATAGAAAAACAGGGATCCATTAAAGAGCAATTTATGCAGGGCGCTCCTGAAATTGATATTTTTGGTTAATTATTTATAGTTGTAATATATATAACAAAAAAGAGTCAGGTTTTTAAACCTGACTCTTTTTAAATATAACACCTGGCAACTAGCTATCTTCCCAGGGAGTCGCCCCCCAAGTATTGTCGCCTCAAGCAGTCTTTACGACCGTGTTCGGGATGGGAACGGGTGTTGTCCTGCCGATTGGCCACCAGGATTTTAAATCCTTAGCGGAGCTGGGAGCGTTTAAAACGGAAACGATGAGTTTTCGTTTTAAAAAGCTCGTTCGCTTTAGCAGAGCTGAGAGAGTGTTAAACTCTTCGCTCTACAAGGTAACTTAATACCTTGATAGCTGCATAATTGATAGATAAAGTATGCCATTACCTATGGCTAGGAAAAGCCCTCGTCCTATTAGTACCAGTCGGCTACATATGTTGCCATACTTCGACCTCTGGCCTATCAACCGGATGTTCTGTCCGGGGACTTACCTGGTTAACCCAGTGAGAGAACTCATCTTGTGGTGGGCTTCGTACTTATATGCTTTCAGCACTTATCCACTCCGAACACAGCTACTCAGCATATGCTCCTGGCGGAACAACTGATACACTGGAGGTTCGTTCGTCCCGGTCCTCTCGTACTAAGGACGACTCCACTCAATTCTCTTGCGCGCATACCGGATATGGACCGAACTGTCTCACGACGTTCTGAACCCAGCTCACGTACCGCTTTAATGGGCGAACAGCCCAACCCTTGGAACGTACTACCGCTCCAGGATGCGACGAGCCGACATCGAGGTGCCAAACCTCCCCGTCGATGTGGACTCTTGGGGGAGATAAGCCTGTTATCCCTATGGTAACTTTTATCCGTTGAGCGACGGCCCTTCCATTCGGAACCGCCGGATCACTAAGCCCGACTTTCGTCCCTGTTCGACTTGTAAGTCTCACAGTCAAGCTCCCTTCTGCCTTTACACTCTATGGTTGATTTCCGACCAACCTGAGGGAACCTTTGGGCGCCTCCGTTACTCTTTAGGAGGCGACCGCCCCAGTCAAACTGCCTACCTGAAACTGTCCCGAACCCAGATGTTAGTGGTGTCCGGTTAGAACCCAAACTGCACCAGAGTGGTATCTCAATGATGGCTCCACAATACCTGACGGCACTGTTTCAAAGCCTCCCACCTATGCTGCACAGACACAGTTCGAGTTCAATTGCAAGCTACAGTAAAGCTCAATAGGGTCTTTCTGTCCTGGTATGCGTAATCCGTATCTTCACGGATAATCCAATTTCGCCGAGCCCCTCGTCGAGACAGCGTCCAGATCGTTACTCCATTCGTGCGGGTCAGAACTTACCTGACAAGGAATTTCGCTACCTTAGGACCGTTATAGTTACGGCCGCCGTTCACCGGGGCTTAGTTTCAAAGCTTCGCATTGCTGCTAACCTCTCCACGTAACCTTCCGGCACTGGGCAGGAGTCAGCCCCTATACATCGTCTTTCGACTTAGCAGAGACCTGTGTTTTTGGTAAACAGTCGCCTGGACCTAGTTATTGCAACCCTATCACGCTTCAGCCGCGAAGGCTTACACGCTACCAGGGTACCTTTTCTCCCGAAGTTACAAGGCTATTTTGCCGAGTTCCTTAACGAGGGTTATCTCGCGCACCTTAGCATTCTCTGCCAACCTACCTGTGGCGGTTTATGGTACGGACATTCTAATATCTCACTAGCGAAGCTTTTCTCGGCAGTGTGGCGTCTGTACCTACCTTCCCGTGGGAAGTCCTGGTCACGCCTCAGTTTATAACGCCACAGCGGATTTTCCAACTGTGACTACCTACACGCTTCAACTGGCGCATCCAATCGCCAGCGTACATAGCCTCCTGCGTCCCTCCGCAGTTGATAACGATATTAAAATGGTTCAGGAATATCAACCTGACATCCATCGCCTACGCCTTTCGGCCTCAGCTTAGGTTCCGACTAACCCCACGCGGACGAGCCTGCCGTGGGAAACCTTAGGTTTTCGGTGCATCGGATTCTCACCAATGTTTTCGCTACTCATGCCGACATTCTCACTTCTGCTTCGTCCACCAGTCCTTACGATCTGGCTTCAACCTACAACAGAACGCTCCCCTACCCAACAAGATAAATCTTGTTGCCGCAGCTTCGGTAATATGCTTAGCCCCGGTATATTTTCGGCGCGGAGTCGCTTGACCAGTGAGCTATTACGCACTCTTTCAAGGGTGGCTGCTTCTGAGCCAACCTCCTGGTTGTCAATGCAACTCTACCTCCTTATTCACTTAGCATATATTTAGGGACCTTAGCTGGCGGTCCGGGCTGTTTCCCTCTTGACCACGGAACTTATCTCTCGTAGTCTCACTGCCAGACAATTACATTACAGGTAT
>JAQVCB010000141.1 GCA_028689995.1 Candidatus Gastranaerophilales bacterium | reverse complement strand
TTCATCAACTACTGAGGAAATGAAAATATAAAGCAGCTCCTGCTTTTTGCTGTCTATAAATTGAGGTACCTTTACTTCCATTATCTTATAAATCAAATCATCAACAATTTCCTTACCACCGAGCAAATTATACATACCCTTTTCTAATAATCCGAGATTGTTTTTAATTTCATTTTGCACGCTGATTGACACTCTGCCCTTTGATTCGGCAATGCTTACCTTGATTGCTTCTGCTATTCTGTCAAAGACAGTAGGTGTTTTATCGTCGATATATTCTTTAATTTTGCCGTTAAAAAGCTCTCCTAAGGTTTTGTTTTTATCAAAGGATTTATTGTATAATTCTGAAATAATATTGTAAGCCTTTATCCTTGATTCGTCGGATAAAGCAGTTGCAGTAATTTTTTCGGATAAAAATCCGCTGAATGCACTTATTTTATCGCGTTCAAATATTTCAGCGATAGTTTTGTCCGTATAGCTAACATACTTATCATTGAAGTTCATTAAAAATTTATTTATATATTCTGAAGTACCGAGGTTTTTACAGGTTAAGTCATAGTATTTTTCAGCGGTCTTATTCATTGCGTCCTTAGAATACTCAACAATTTGAATCGGCAACTGTTTCTCTAAAGCAACGGTAGAGTGAATTTTAGTGGCAAGCACTTCGCTGATTTTGCTGTTTGAATATTTAAGATTTTCAGCTCCGAAACCACTTATCAAGCTGATGTTTTCCGGTGAAAGCATTGGAAGGTTGTCAATGCTTTTAAATACAAAATCACTTATGCTGTCAGAATTTTTTTCAGCAATATTTTTTAAAAATGCATATGAGCCGTCAACAGCGCTGTCATGATTGTTATTTAAAAGTTTGTGAAGTATGGAATAATTATTTGCAGCTATACCTGATTTAAAGCCGGTTTTTATATTATCCTCATATTTTTCAAATATTTTATTTATACTTTCCTTGCTTAGCAAGTTGTTATCAACAAAATCAGCTGTGTTTTCTGCAAAAATCTTTTTGTTTTTGACAATATAGCCTAAAGAAAAATTCTTAAGAAACGGAATTTTTCTTAATATCCTAATTTCCCTGTATGGCCTAAAAATCATATTGATTGCAATAACATTGGTCAAATACCCTACTAAAGCATAGATTATCATGTTTTCCACAGTAATCACACCGAAATTAGGAGGAGCATTTTGAACCATAGCCAGCAGGATGCCGGCTACAGCACCTAATATACCACCAAAGTACATAATAGGCTGCAGCTCTCTTCCTATAAAGTCATTGGCAAAGTCGCATAGCTCGTCATCATTCAGCTTGTTTAAATTTTCATATACAACTGATTTAACAGAGCCATTAAGTATTCTGTCAAGATTGTTAATAATTAAAGTACGAAGCATTTCAGAACTGTTTTTACTGAGATTTTTAATTTTATTTAGTCTATCAATGGCATATGCCAGTTTTTTACCCTTGTGTCTGTTTACAAGATTATTGTATTTTTTATATATCTCACCTTTTAATAATTTCGATATACCTACAGAATAGTTGTTTAGCTCAAGATTATCGGAGGTTCTCATGATTTCTCTTTTTACAAAGGTTTTTATATCATCGGAATTTTCAGTCAATGATTCCAAAATAAGCTTCCTTATGCTGTATATATTTTTTTTGAAGGCTTCCTGAGAAATTGCTTCATTTATATTTTTATTCATGTGATTATATATATAACCTTTGACCTTTTCAAACAAGACATTGTTAATATTATCCGAAGAAACAATTTTATTTATTATGCTTTGAGATAAGCTGTGGTTAAATATATTTTCAAAAATAGTATCTGGTATCAAATCCTTGATTTTTCTGTTTCCGATAAAATTAAAAATTTCATGGAAAATAGTATCAACATTATTGTTAGCATAATCTGTAATGAAACGAGCAGATTTAATCGGAGTCAATATATTGTTATCTTCTATTGAAACCAGAATATTTCCTATAGAATAATTATCTAAATACTCTATTGCAGCGCTACTCAATTTATCACTTAGTCTTTCAGGCTCCGTTTCCTTTTCTATGTAAGTAATTATCCTTTGAACTATATTGTATTTATCACTTAGATTGTTGAAATATGAATTTTTAATAGTACTAAGCAGCTTGCCCTTCATACCGTCAGCTTCGCTGATAACTTCATCAATTGATTCCTCAATAATTTTATCAATATCTTTGCTGTTTAAAATTACCCAGGCAACAATGCTTTCAGTAAAATGTGGCAAATTTTCAAGCAAATATTCCTTCAAATTTATTTCCAAGGACGAATCGGCTATTTCATATAAGGTTTTATCGATTTTTTTGATATATGAAAACAAAGAATCACACAAATCATAAACAGTGCTTTGACCTCTTTCGGAATTAATATAGTCGGTGAAAAGCTGTGAAAATTTTTGATAAAGTGCTGAATCTATTTTAATTACATCCTTTAAGTTATGTTCATCATAAGTTTTTTTAATCGATACAACCGAATCGATAAGGTCGAAATGCGATATTATTTCGATTAAGGCATTTTCTGCTTTATTATTTTTTTTAATTATTTCGTTGAGTTCTTTAATAATATTGCCTGCAATATCATATACTTTATTATTTGAAGCTCCTAATAAATCACAAATTTTAACACTGCCCTTTTCTTTATATAGAGAAAGTAATAGCTCATCAGCTATATCGGTGCTGTTAATACAGTCATAGACAGAATCAAACAGTGAATCAGAAATTTTGTTAAGCTGTTGATCTGTTAAAAACCTTTCAATTTCCAGGCTGTTTAATGAAGTGTCAATTAACGATTTAAAATGATCTTCTAAAAAGCTATTTAAAAATACTCCGGTTGCATCAATTGATTTATCAACACCTTCAATATCCGAAATACAGTTAGAGCCGACTGCCTCATAAAGACAATAGCTGAAAAAATCATCGGTGAGAGCTTCAAACTTAGCCTTAAATGTATCCTCAGTAAGTATCTGATTTAATTTATCTTTGTTTATTATGTCGTTTTCAATTAATGAACTGATATTATCTATAAATTCATTTCTTGTTTTTTTAATGACTCCGCCTATTTTTAAAGGAGTATACTCCTTGAAAAGCATATTAATTGCATAATTATTTGTAATATAACCGGAAGCAGCACCAAGTATCGCTTGAATTATGTAATTGTATATAATGTCGCTCATATTTTTTCCCTTTCACTTATCATTTGTTTAAAAATGATTATATCACTACATTATAAATATAGCAAAAAATAATTTATTAGTTTTGTAGTTTATGAATAATGCTAAACTTTATTCAGCAGTAATTATTTATACGACCTACAAATGGTAAGCAGAATATTATCTGGCTTTACGGTCAGTTTGAACAGGACATTTTGGTGACAAAATTTTTACCAAATGATAAGATACATAAAATATTCAAATATGCAAATAATTAAAATTGTATTGATTTTTAATGATATATAATGTAAAATGTAATATAGCTTAGGCAGAATTAATTAGGAGGATAAAGTAAATGAAAACGTATAACATTGACAAAATCAGAAACGTTGCATTAATCGGACATAGCAGCTGTGGCAAAACTACACTCACGGAAGCACTTTTATACATAACAAAAGTAACTAACCGAATGGGTAAGATTGAAGATGGAAATACAGTATCAGATTTCGATAAAGAAGAAAAAGATAGACAAGTTTCAATAGGCACATCGATTATACCTGTAGAGTATGAAAATACTAAAATTAATTTCCTTGATACTCCTGGTTATTTTGATTTCGTAGGCGAGGTTTACGGTGCTCTCAGAGTTGCAAGCGGTGCTGTTATAGTAGTTGATGCAAGCTCAGGAATAGAGGTTGGTACAGAAAAAGCTTGGAAATATGCAGAACAAAGAAATATGCCAAGAATAATTGTTTTGAATAAAATGGATAAAGAAAACGTTAATTTTGATGATCTCCTTGAAGAACTGAGAGAGAAATTCGGTAAAAAGGTAGTTCCTTTCGCTGTACCTATAGGAGAATCTGAAAACTTTAAAGGATATGTTGACATAGTAGCTCGTCAAGGGCGTTTAATAGAAGCAATAGATAATGTAAAAGTAGATATACCGGAGAATTTGGTAGATAAAGTTGAAAAGATGAGAAGTGTTTTAATGGAATCCGTTGCAGAGACTGATGAAGAAATGTTAGAAAAATTCTTCAGCGGAGAAGAGTTTACAGATCAAGAAATACATGATGGTTTAAGAAACGCGGTGCTTACAGGTGAATTGGTGCCGGTAGTGGTGGCATCAGCATCAAAAGCAATGGGGACAAAGTGCATATTGCACATGATTAATGAATATTTGCCAAGTGCAGAGGATTTAAAAGAGGTTAAGGGAATTAACGATGGAGCTGAGGTAACAAGAAAAGTCGATCCGTCACAGCCGTTATCTGCATTAGTTTTTAAAACAATAGTTGACCCATTCGTTGGTAAAATTACTTTATTCAAGGTGTTATCAGGTACTTTAAAAAAGGATACAGAAATATACAATGCAGCCAACAGAGAAACAGAAAAAATAGGAAGTGTATTTTATCTGAGAGGTAAGGATCAGGTTGAAGCTGCTGAAGTAGCTGCAGGAGATATAGGTGCTACCTCAAAATTGTTGCATTTTAAAACAGGAGACACGATTTCTGTTAAGGCTAATCCAATTATATATGATGGAATAGACTTTCCAAAGCCATGCTATTTCATGGCAATAAGTGCAAAAACAAAGGATAATGATGAAAAAGTTGGAACCGGTCTTCATAAACTAAACGAGGAGGACCTTACCTTTACTATAGAAAGAAATATTGAAACAAAAGAGCAGGTAATCGGCGGTCAAGGAAATATTCA
>JAQVCB010000001.1:42325-92066 GCA_028689995.1 Candidatus Gastranaerophilales bacterium | reverse complement strand
CCAACTGCAACTATTTTATTATTTTTAATTTTATCAGCAACACCTATCATAAAAAATGTAGTCATATCCACCTCTAAATCTAATCTATGACTGCATTATACCATAAAACCATGTGCAGTGGTCTTAACCTGTATGAATAAGAATATTGGCGAAATAAACTGAATTTTTTATATTTTTATCGAAAATAAATACATTTTGATTTTTCAAAAAGTTTCGTTTTAACATTTCAATGTATTTTTCTTCTTCTCCAAAGTTATCTTCATAGTAATGAACATTAATTTCATGAATTCCAAAGTTTATTAACTTCTCTATAACTTCTTCTGACAGATAAAGTCCATTTCTAAGAAGCAATAATCCTTTTTTCCAGACATCCTCCTTTAAAACAAGACTATACTTTTCAAGCATCTTTTCGGTCCTAATCCTTTTTAAATTAACAGGATTTTCCAAACATTTTTCTATCAGCATAATTTCATCCTTGAATTAATTATTAATACTTTATATTCCTATTCGTTACTAACAAAATGAAAAAGAATTTTTCATTTTTGATACAACTTGTACATGATTTATCGGTTTAATAATTTAAAACTTTATAAAAACAGACAATAAATGGAGAAAATTCATATAAATAAATGATTTTATAGAAAACATGATTTTTTTACTGGATAAAAATAATCGTTATCATATAATGGAAATTACACTCAATTAAACGACCTCACAGCGAAACTACAAATTATAACAAAAAAATATTAAATCTCTATCAAGACAAACCTAAAGTTATTAAACCTGAATAAAGAATAGACGTTAATACTAACTTTTCCACTTAATGGAGTAAAAGATGAATTTACCAAACAGATGGACTTCGGAATTACTTGGCAAAGACAAATTTAAGGCAGAAAAAGCTGCACAACATATTATAAATACTCCTGATATTGAGGCATGGATCTGCTTAATTGATAATTCAGATTATTTATTTAGCTATATAAAAGAAAAAGCTGGAAATCTGTTTTTAAAAACAATAAATAAAGATAATTTAGAAAAAGTTTTTCCTCTGTTAAAATATCACTCCCCGGACTGGGATGGATGCTTTGCACAGGCTTTTTCAAAATATTCTGATGAAAGCCTTAATTTAAAATTATTAGAGCTTTTAAAAACAGGAACACCGCAGGAAAAAGCTTATGCAGCAAAATATTTTTGTTTTGCAGAGTACAAAGATGCAGCAGTTAGCCTATTTGAAGCAGCAAAATCAGATTATCAGCCTTTAAAAATTAATGCCGCAGAAGCTCTGGGCAAATTAAACGATCTATTTTCCTATAATTACTTTTTAGATAATTTAAAATCATTGGATGACTGGGAAAAAATAGAATCAGCACAGTTTTTAGCCAGTTACGGAAATAAAGATGCTGTTATTCCTATGCTTAAATCAATGTCTGAATCAGATATGGAAGAACATATTGCCGGAGAAATTGCAGGCTTTATAAATATACTTGAATATTTTGAAAATGTGGATTATGAAATCCAGCTTTTGGCCTTTGAAGCTTTCGACAACATATTATCCGGCATTGCAGAAATTTGGACACTTGGAGTTTTACAGGATTTTAAAATCTATGAATGTATTGAAAAACTTATCGAATTAGCTAATAATAATCCTGATAGCAGCCTTTCCGGTAAATATGCACAACTTCTTCTTAAATCAAAAACAAAAATAATATTATTTATGGAAAATTCTCAATATACATTTGATGAGGAAAAATCCGTTCTGAGCGAATTAGAAGAAATTTTTCACCTCTTATTATCTGAAGGCAACGAATTTTGGGATAAACAAATTAAAAATATAAATAAAGAACTGGTTGTAGTAGATCAAAAGAGAAAAATAGCTGCGATAAGTGTAATTAGTGAATTGGAACTTGAAAATTCATTACCATACATACTTGGACTCTTATCTAATAACATTGAATCTGAAGTAGTGATTTGTGAAGCAGTTATTGCTCTTTCAAAAATGCATTATCTAGACAATATTGAAGATATAAATGAGTTACTCTCCAAAATTAATGATCCTAACATTGGTGCAATAATCCAAAATACACTTTCTAAAACCGAATGAGCTATAATTTTTTATTTATAAATATAGATTTATTGCTAAATATTAAGAAATATTACCAGATCTTAATATTTCTATTCTCGAATTTAGGATTTTTAGCTTTATACCAAGAATGCAAAGCTCACTGTTTTATAAAAATGAATTATTCATATTCTGAATAAATTTATTTAGAATCTTTACTTTTCATGCGACATTCAGAACATGTCATTACATAGTATTTACCAATTTGACAGTTTTTAATTATCCTATTTAATAAATCAGTGGACAAGAAAAATTAAGCAATATTATAAAGATGAAATAAACATGAGCGAGGAACCAGGTATGAATGGATTTAAAAATGTTTACAAGATGATATTAGCTTCAGGCTTGTTTGTTCTGATGTCTACTTCTTGTATAACAAATGCAAATGTATTGGAGGATACTACCAATAGTGCACAAAGCCATTCTCTGGAAACTTTATCTGCCAAGAAAGTTTTAGTGCAACCTAAGAAAATAAATATTGCACGTTATAACGCTTTCACCTACAAGAAAGATATGCCTAAAGCTGCTGGTGTTTATATAAATAATAAACAAGTGGCGTACTTTATAGAAACAGAAGGTGGATTTTCACCTGAGCAAAGAGCAAAATCTCTTGTTAGCAGGATAAATCTATTTATTTCTAATAACGGTGATCCAAAAACTATTCTTCCCGGCTTTCAAGACGGCATTGCAATAGGAAGAGCAAATAATAAACCTTTATTTACCTCCGATTCAAAAGTTGCAGAATCTCTTCATATAACAAATGCAGAACTTGCCAGACAATGGGTAAATAATATCAGAACATCTCTCGGTGCACCAAAATTTGTAAGAGACAATTCATTAATTGCATCCAGAAGTGGCCTATCAGTTGCTTTTTCAAGAAAATATACTGAAGTTAAAAAAGTTGCAGGCAAAGAACAGATTGGAATTGCTTCATGGTACGGCGGATTTTTTAACGGTAGAAAGACTGCTGACGGCAGCAGATTTAATACCCATAAATTCACTGCTGCTCATAAAACCTTACCATTTGGTTCTTTAGTTAAAGTAACAAATTTACAAAACAGTAAGACATGTGTTGTTAAGATTACAGACAGAGGACCATATATTCCCGGAAGAATAATTGACTTATCAGCTGCTGCTGCAAAAAAAATAGACATGTTCACCTCAGGAATATCCAAAGTTAAACTTGAAGTTATAGAAATAAATTAATATTAAATTTGATATTAAAAAGGGGAGGCATTAGCTTTCTCTTTTTTTATTCATAGTCAAAGACAGATTAAACTGTTGTTGTGTATTTGTTAATGTATAATATTACAGGAAACAGTTAATTATAATACTCAACAAAACAAGAGGTTTATAGTGGCAATAATTTCTTCAGATAAAGAGAACGAAAAGACTAAATCAAAAGAAAATTCCAGGGAGAATATTGCACCCTGCGAAACTGATTATGACCGATGTTTTGAAAACAGTATAAGACCAAAAACCTTTAATGAATATATAGGCCAGAGTCAACTCAAAGAAACTCTTAAAATAAGTCTTGACGCTTCAAAACAAAGACAGGAGTCTTTAGATCATCTACTTTTGTACGGACCTCCCGGGCTTGGAAAAACCACTCTTGCAGGAGTAATTGCAAATGAGATGGGAGTAAATGTTAAAATTACCTCAGCTCCGGCACTTGAGCGACCAAGAGATCTTATAGGGATTTTAATGACTGTAAAAACTGGTGAAGTGCTTTTTATAGATGAAATTCACAGACTGAATAAAGTAGCTGAAGAAATTCTATATCCTGCTATGGAAGATTTTTCGATAGACAGAACTACTGGAAAAGGTCAAAGCACAAAGACTTTAAGAGTTCCCATTCCAAAATTTACTCTTATAGGCGCAACAACAAAAGCCGGTGCTCTTTCAGGACCTTTAAGAGACAGATTTGGAATAATTCACAGACTTGAATTTTACAATAATGATGAATTATCGTTCGTTATAAAAAGAACCGCTTCTATTATTGCAGCAAAAATTACCGAAGATGGTGCTTCTACTATAGCATCACGTTCAAGAGGAACCCCAAGAATTGCCAATAGACTTTTAAAAAGGGTCAGAGACTATGCCACGGTAAAAGCTGACGGAATTATTACAAAAGATATCGCTATTAAATCTCTGGATTTATTAAAAGTTGATCATCAGGGACTTGATACAACTGACAGAGACTTAATGAAATTAATTATTGAAAAGTATGACGGCGGACCTGTTGGTATAGATACATTATGTGCAGCACTCGGGGAAGATATAAGAACAATAGAAGATGTTTATGAACCGTTTCTGCTACAGATGGGATTTATCCAAAGGACTCCGAGAGGAAGGAAAGTTTCTCCTGCCGGATATAAGCATTTGGGATGTAAAATATCTTCTTCTCAACAGAATTTGTTTTAAGATACGAAGCGGGAGTGCTGGCAAAGCCGAAACGGCTTGCTTGGCAAGGCGGTGTGGGCTTTAGCCAAACTCGTTCCAGGAGTATATTATGAAACAACCTTTAATTTTATCTTTAATAGCTATATTTCTTGGATTTTTGATGCCTGCCTATGCTCAAAGCCAGAACAATCCAGATAATGTTCAGTATGCGTCAGGAATTGTTCAAAGTATTGTTTCAGAAACTCAAAATAAAACTTTACAGGAAACTTTAGGCGGAAATCAGGTTTTACAGCTTGTAAAGGTTAAAATACTAAGTGGTAAGTACAAGGGAAAAGTCGTTGAAGTTGAAAACCAGCTTACTTCAAGTCCTGCTTATGACATAAAGGTAAAACCCGGCAGCAGGGTTATTCTTGATATAGAAAAGCAGGGGAATAATCTTGATATTAACATATCTGACAGAGAACGATCTCCTGCATTGATGATTTTAGCAGGGCTATTTGCTTCATTATTACTGATTATAGGTGGAATGAAGGGATTAAAATCACTTACATCAGTACTTGTAACTGCATTTCTTGTATTTTTTATTCTTGTACCTGCAATTTTAAATAAATTTCCTATTATTCCTGTAACGGTAGCTGTTGCTTTTGTTTCAACAATTTTTTCAATGTTTCTAATCGGAGGATTTAACCTGAAAAGTGTTGCTGCCTGCATTGGGACTCTTGGAGGAGTCGCCAGCGCTGGATTGATTTCATTTTTAATCATTAAAATAGCTCCCCTTTCAGGACTTCATGATCAGGAATCTATTATGTTATGGTCATCAAGACCCGATATAAACTTTACCGGACTGTTAACTTCAGCTATGATTATCGGCGCTCTGGGTGCAATAATGGATATTGGTATTTCAATAGCAAGTAGTATTGCCGAAATGAAATGCATTGATAATTCTTTAACCTTTAAACAGCTTATTACTTCAGGATTAAATGTCGGCAGGGACATAATGGGAGCAATGTCAAACACATTGATACTTGCTTAGATAGGAAGTTTTTTGCCGTTAATACTTCTGGCTGCCGATGCACCACTTGTGAAACTCATTAATCTTAATTCAATAGCAACAGAAATAACCGCCGCCATCGCAGGAAGTATCGGAATTATACTTTCAGTACCTATTACTGCTGTTGTTGCTGGTTATTTGATGGGTAAGGAAACAGGTATTGCAGAATCAATCCAAGATTATGCAAAGCAGAATAAGGAATAAGATTATTTTGTTGGGTCAAATTTACCCAACCTACTCGGCTAGAAAAATTAATAAATAATTTAAAAGACCACATATTAGATGAATTAAGCGTGATAGGGTGCGTAATTGCGCACCGTTAGATTCTTTGACTATTCGCTAAAGCTCTATTTGGCGGACAAGTGTCAGTAAGCTATCTTCAATCAGGGGCTATGCCCCCGAACCCCCCATTTGTATTTTTTGATTATTTTGTCATTGCGAAGGCTGTGAAGCAGCCTGTGGCAATCTTGCCAACTAAGACTTCACACTTGTTTATTGGTAAGATCCTCACGTCGCTTCGCTCCTCAAGATGACAGTTTGGTTAATTATATTAAATTAATTAAATTCCCCCTTAAAAGAATTTCGTATTTTTTGAAATAATTTTATAAAAAGCGAATTAGAAATGCTAAAAACTTTTCATCGGCGGAGAAAATTACCTGTTGCGGATAAATATCCACACAATAAAACTATCTTGACTATAAAAACCTGAATTTCTGCATTTTAAAAACTTCTAACTAAAACAAAAATAAAATAAATGAAAAATAATTGTCAGCAACAGGTAATTTTTGTAGCATATGAAAGTTTTGTGCAGTTCTTATGAGCGACATAAACAGGTAAATTTGCTCTGCCCCTTGTGGGTGAGGAGGAACAATAATCTATAAAATTTGAATATAATTAAACATTGTTCCGACGAATTAGCAAATTTACCGATACAAACTGAATCGGTGCAGAAATCTGCACCCTACACTTTTACTAAATTTATCCTGCTTTTAAACTCATTAGCCTGTTGAATCAATTTATTTGCAAAATTAAGAGCATCCTGATCATCTGAAGACCCGCTTGCAAGTTTTGAAATTGCAGAGATTCTTTCTTCCTGATTTAGATTGTGAACAATTATACTTGTCTTATTCTCACTTTGAAGCTTACTAATATAGAAATACTGGTCAGCCATAGCCGCAATCATTGGCTGATGAGTAATACATAAAATCTGATGACTTAATGATAAATTAACAAGCTCTTCTGCTATGACCTGAGAAGTCTTTCCGCTTGTACCTGTGTCAATTTCATCAAAAATAACCGTATCTACCCTGTCAGCTTTAGCAAGAATTGTTTTAACAGCAAGCATAACTCTGGATATTTCACCACCACTGGCTATTTTAGCGAGAGATTTTAAAGGTTCTCCTGAATTTGGAGAAATTAAAAACTCTACATCGTCTTTACCTTTTGATAATATTTCATTTTTATCTTCAACCTTAATAAAAAACTGAACTTTTGGCATTTCAAGCTTAATAAGTTCTTTTTGAATCAAGTCAGATAGTACAGAGGCCAATTTTTTTCTTGAATCCGAAAGATTACCAGCCGATATTTTTAAATTTTCCTGAATCATTTTGAGTTTTTGAGATAACTTTTCAATATTTTCGCTGTTTATTTCTATTTCGATTAATTCATGCTGAAATTTTTCAAGATTATCAAGTATATCACTTAATGAAGGCCCGTACTTTCTTTTTAATTTGTCTAAAACATCGATTCTTTCTTCAATCTGGACTAATTTTTCATTATCGGTCTCAAGACTTTCCGAATAATTTCTAAGACCGTCTGCTGCGTCTTTAAGATTGATTACACTTGAAGTGATTAACTCAATGTGCTCGGATAAGTTTTTGTCCAATTCAGAGGCTCTGACTAGCTTATTTTCAATCTGACCAAGAATATCAATTATACTGCTGTCCTGACTGTAAAGACAGCTATAACTTGAAAAAGAAAGGTCTTTTAATTCTTCGGCATTTAAAAGAACCAGCCTTTCCTGCATCAAACTCTCGTATTCATCAGGATTTTCAATTTTTGCATTTTCGATCTCGCTTATTTGAAATTTTAAAAAATCAAGTCTTTGTTCTTTTTCCTGAATATTTGAACCTGCAAAGTCAAGCTCACTTGAAGTTTGCTTATATTCAGAATAAATATTGCCGATATTTTCTGTTAATTTCTGATGCTGTTTGTCTCCATACTGATCAAGCAGGTCAATATGGGTTCTGGGTTGAAGGTAATTATAAGTTTCATGCTGACTGTGAATATCAATAAGATATTCTCTCAGGGTTTGAAGGTAACTTTGAGTAATCAGAACTCCATTTATTCTCGATCTTGTTGCACTATGGGTTATTTCTCTTGAAATAACCAGTGTATTATCGTCTGTTTCAATGCCATTTTCCGATAGTAAATTTATAGGAAATGATTTAGAAAGTTCAACTGTCAGCTCAATTAGGGCTTTGTCTTCCCCTGTTTTGATTTGTTCCTTTGAAGCTCTTGCGCCGAATGCCAGATCAATTGCATCAATAAGAATACTTTTGCCTGCGCCAGTCTCCCCGGTAAGAATATTTAAACCGGAGCCAAATTCTGTTTTTGTCTGATCTATTAAGGCAAAGTTATTTATTGATAAACTTTTTATCATATTCCTACTGTTTTAACCTCCGGGAGCCACTCCCCAGTGAAGTTTTTCTCGTAAAATGCTGTAAAATCCGTTATTTTCCTTTTCAAGAAGAATCAATTTTGCTCTGTATTCGCTCTGTTTTATACAAATTTTGCCACTGCTTTTAAGTTTAACATTTTCCTGCCCATCAGCGGTAAGATAAACAAAATCTTCATCAGTATCAAAACTGACTGTTATTTCTTCATTTGCAGGAATTACCAGAGGTCTTGTTGTCAGGGCATGAGGACAAACAGGAACAATAACTAACGCATCAAGCTCCGGCATAACAACAGGTCCACCAGCAGAAAGCGTATAAGCTGTTGAACCGGTAGGTGTTGAAATAATTAAACCATCAGCCAAATAATCGCATACATGTTTACCGTTTATATCCAGATAAAGCTGTGCTGTTCTTGATAATACTCCGCCTTTTACTACAATGTCATTGAGGGCAGTCTGGCAGAATTCAGGTTTTTCATCATCATTAAAAGCTTTTATCATAAGTCTTTCTTCTACTTTGAATCTACCTTCCAGAAGCTTTTTAATTCCATCTTCAACATCTTTAGGGTTTAACTGCGCAAGAAATCCTAACCTACCAATATTAATGCCCAGTATAGGTATATCTAAAGGTGCATAATATCTGGCAGCACCTAATAAAGTGCCGTCTCCTCCTATAACTATTGCAAGATCAATGTCTTTTTCATAACTTTCTGCAAGTTTTTTCTTCCCGGGAATTATCTGTTTTTTTACAGAACATATCCCGTGACTGCAAAGTATATTTTCAAGCTTTTCAACAACATGCTTTGCTGTTTCATGCTCAATATTATAGATAATCTCAATTTTATCGAGATTCAAGATTTTATCATTTAAAGACTTAACCTGATGAGAGCTGCTCATAAGCTTCTTCCACAACCATCCTGATTTTTTCTTCGTTCATTTCGCCCTGCTTGTTTGACAGATAAACAAGATATTCAATATTTCCGGCAGGGCCTTTTACGGGTGAATATGTTAAATCTACAGGGAAAAGTGATAATGTGCAAGCAAAATCTGTTACATATTTAATTACATTAACATGAACATTTTTATCCTTGATAACGCCGCTTTTAGGCACCTGACCCTTTCCTGCTTCAAACTGAGGTTTTATAAGTGCAACAATCTCCTGCTTCTCAGGATTCATAAGGGTTTTTATGTTTGATAAAACTTTAGTTATTGATATAAAAGATAAATCCATAACTGCAATATCTGCAAACAGATCTTTATCAGTTATATCTTTATATATTTCTTCAACAGAAGCATGCCTTATATTTGTTCTCTCTATTACTACAACTCGAGAATCATTTCTAAGTTTCCATGCAAGTTGACCGTAGCCAACATCAACAGCATAAACTTTTTTTGCTCCACTTTGAAGCATACAATCAGTAAAACCACCTGTTGATGCTCCTGCATCAAGGCAAATCCTGTCTTTTACAGAAATATTAAAAAATTTTAAAGCCTTTTCAAGTTTAAGTCCTCCCCTGCTGACATAGGGAAGGGTTTCAATTTCAACATTCAAGGCGGCATCGGGCGATATTTGAGTACCGGCTTTAGTAACAGGCTTGCTATCAAGTTTGACTTTGCCTGCCATTATTGCCGCCTGAGCCTGACTTTTTGTCTCAAAAAAACCTCTGCTCAGAAGAATCGTGTCTAATCTTTCTTTTTTAGCTTTTGAACTCATAATAAATTATTGTAACCCAAGTTGTTAGTTTAAAAATATTGTAAATGATAATGATAAATTTTGAAATTTTGATATACTTTTAAAAAAGATGTACCAACGGGGAGGAATTATGGACGTAATTGTTTATGCTCAAACGCACTGGGATAGAGAATGGTACAGAACTTTTCAGGAGTTCAGGCTCAGACTTGTACAGGTTACAGACAGCATAATTGAGCAGTTGGAACAAAATAAACTCGATTGCTTTTATTTTGACGGGCAGACAATAGCTCTTGAAGATTATCTTGAAATCAGACCGGAACAAAAAGAAAAAATATTAAAATTAATAAAGGATAAAAAGCTTTTCATAGGCCCATGGTATGTTCTCGCTGATGAATTTCTGGTATCAGGAGAAAGTTTAGCCAGAAACCTTTTAACAGGAATAGATCAGTCTAAAAAATACGGATGTGACGAATTTGTCGGCTATCTTCCTGATGCATTCGGTCATAGCTCAGATATACCAAGATTACTTTCCGCTGCAAATATAGATTACGCAATTGTGTGGAGAGGGGCAGGAAATAATAAATCTGAATTTATCTGGAAATCTCCTGATGGTTCAAGTGTTTTAGCAACCTATTTAACTGAAGGATACTTTCAGGACTATTTAAATCATCCTGTTTCAGTTCAAAAAAAAGCTGAAAATATTGAGGAATTGCTTGATAAGATTAATAAATATTCACTGGGCAACTTGATTTTACTGCCTGCAGGAGGCGATCATCTTGCTCCTCCAAAAGACTTTGATAATCTTGTCAGTCAAATAAACAGTGATATAAATAACTATACATTATGTTCGGGGTCTTTATTCAATTATAAAAACCTGATTAAAAATCAAAATCTTGATCTTGCTGAAGTGCAGGGAGAATTACGAGATAATACAAGGAATTTTATTCTTCCCGGAACTTTATCAACAAGATTATATTTAAAAAAAGCCAATGCAATTTCAACATGGAAGCTTTGCAAGCTGGCTGAACCTTTATATTCGTTGCTTCAATACTGCCAAATCGTAAGCAACCTTGAAAATGAACTTATTTACGCATGGAAGCTTCTTCTTCAAAATCATCCACATGACAGTATTTGCGGATGCAGTACAGATGAAGTTCATGATGAAATGATTCCGAGATTTAATCAGGTAAATCAGATATCAGACTGGTTAACCGGTTTTTGTCTGAACAGACTTTCTCAAAAAGTAAAAAAAGGCGATTTAATTGTATATAACTCATCTGATGCGGCATATTCCGGTGTTATAAAAATTAAGACATCTGAAAACCTTCCTCAAAATGTTATGAGTCAGTATCTGGGTTCTGTAAACGAGTTCCCGCAGGAAATCCTGTATGATACAGAACGAGCACCAGTTCAGGAAGACATAAAAGAATATAAAGAATACCTGATCTGGGCCGAAGACATAAAACCATTTTCAATTCATGTAATAAAAAAAGATTATGAATATAAAAAACACCCGACCATTGTTGAAACTGAAAGCAGATTTATAAAAAATTCAAGAATCAGACTTGAAGTTAATGATGACGGAACTTTAAAGCTTACAGATTCTGATATAGGTAAAACTTTTGACAATCTTCATATATTCTGCGATCTTGCAGATAATGGGGATACATATAATTATTCACCTGTTATTAACGATCAGCCAATAAAAGCATCACTTTTAAAAACGGAAGTTATTGAAAACGGTAACTTAAGAGGAATTTTGAGGCTTATTTATGAAATAAAAATACCCGAATCTCTTGATAAAGTTAAAAAAATCAGAAGTGAAAAAGTTTTAACCCATAATATTAATGTGGACATAACTGTATATGCTGATTCAAGAAGAGTTGAATTCAACGCCAGCTGGGAAAATCTGTCCTGTGATCATATTTTGCAAATCAGGTTCAGATTCCTCGATATGGTTTCCAAAACCTTTGCAGAAAACAATTTTGGCATAATAGAAAGGTTTTTTGATCCTGATTATGATCAGTTAAAAAATTTCCCCGCAAAGAAAGACGAGGAATTAAAATCAAACACCGCACCAATGCAGAGATTTGTATTTGCTAACGGACTTGGAATCATTACAGAAGGACTCAGTGAATATGGGGTTGAAGGTAATGATCTTTGCATAACTATGCTCAGATCGGTTGGTAAACTTTCAGGCGGAGTTATAGGCACAAGAGGAACTCCGGCAGGTCCTCCTCTGGATGTACCCGGAGCACAATGCACTGGAATTCAAAACGCCAGATACGCAATTTGCGCTGTACATAAGCCTGAAGAATTGTTTATGGAAGCCGATCAATTCTTTGGATGTATTTTGACAGAAATGGGTATTGCACCTGATAATTCAGCTGAAACAGAAATTATAAAAAATCTGCTTAATTTTAACAATCCTGATATTTATACCTATGCAGTTAAATTACCGCAAAATAAAGCTCAAAAGGGAATTATTATAAGATTGATGAATATTTCAGATAAAAAGCAATGTATTGAAATAAATTCTGATATGAATTTTAAAGAAATAAACGAAATAAACCTGCTTGAAAGCGTTATTTCAACAGGATTAGAACATATAGAATTTAAACCTTATGAGTTAAAAAACATACTTTTAATATAAGAACGAGTTTAGCTAAAGCCTCCAATGCCTTGTCAGACAAGCCATTTCGGCTTTGCTAGCACTCCCGCTCCGCACGAGCATATATTTAAACATCACCTTTGATTGATTTCAAAGGCTTATTACTAAACTCCACCACCAAACTGTATTATTGATGGCAAAAGCAATTTCTTCAGTGTATAAAAATGAAAAACAATCTACGTTTTTACAATCTAAATGCTGCGTATTACACAGAAAAAATATTATTTATTTTTTAAAAATTCAGTCGTTTATTTTTGGCAGCACTATAAAAATGCTGCAAGCCATCACTCCTTTCTTGCATGATTAATTATATGGATATGGCTCTTGAATACAATGATAATTTAGTTTGAATTTTTACCCTTTTTCTTATACTTAAGCTGTAAATTCAAAAATTTATCTTTGAAAAACTTAACTACATGTAATATATGCGTTTGTAAACTACTCTATGTATCTGTTGATGCTATGCTCAATCAAATTATCGCTTAAACATAACACCAGCGTATAAAGCAGGAGCTAAGCAAAGTATAACTTTAAATAATGATTAAAAACTTTCTTTCGGTTGATTTATTCTGTTTATATATAATTCCTGCACAAGAACACAGATAGATGCAGCAATAGGAGGTGCGAGAATAACTCCTGTAACTCCTAATGTACTTGCTGCAATTAAAATAGCAATAATAATAATTAAAGGATTCAATTCAAGAAATTTTCCAAGAATTAACGGGGTAAGAAAAGTGTTTTCTACTCTCTGAACAATCAAATAAACCAGTATTACCCAGACAACAAGAATTGGATCTTGAGCTAAGGCTACAACAATAGCCGGGATCGCTGAGAAAATAGGTCCTACTATTGGAATTATCTCTAAAACACCTGCTATAAGCCCTAATAAAAGAGCAAATTTGATATCCAGTATGAACAATCCCAGAGCTGTAAAAAGACCTACCATAAACATAAGCAATATCTGTCCTCTGACATATCCGCCGACTTTCTTTGCTATAGTAGCAGTTATATTTTCTGTCCTGTTTCTCATATGTTCCGGAAAAAACTTTAAAAAACCTTCTTTAAGCTCATCTCTATCAAGAAGCAGAAAAAGAACCAGCACTGCCAGTGTAAAAGCTGCTATGACACCTGTAAACAATCCTATAGTAATATTTATTGACTGACTGACAATTTTTTCACTTAGATTAGAAGTACTTGCGAATATTTGTGAGGCATCAGGCAACATTCCATAATGTTTGCTTATTATTTGTATATGTAATATAAACTTTTTAATTTCCACCCAGTACGATGGAGCTTGCTTAAGAAATTCTTGTGTTTGTTCAAATAATATTGAGAAGAATGGAATAAGAACCGTTGCAATAATAATGAGTCCAACTGTATAAACAATAAAAACAGCAAATCCTCGCGGCATTTTCTTGCTCATCCAGTCAACAGTAGGGAATAAAGCACTTGCAATTATAAAAGAAGCAAATAATAAAAGAAGAACATCTTTTATCTGATAAATAAACATTGTTAATATAGCAAGTGCAAAAAATAATAAGATGCTTTTTGTTGATATTATACTTTTTACTGTATTCATATTTTCCCTCTAAGCTTGGATTATGTCATTTTACTAATTTTACTATATTAATAATAAAAATTATAATCACTTTTTAAATAAAATTATTGCAGAAATAAAAAATAATAAAGTAGGAAAAGCACCCTAAAATACAGCTTTTGAAAAATTCGGTCAAGTTATTACCCTCCCAGTGTTTCTTCAGGTGTTTTGATAACCATAAAATATAAAAGCAATAAACAAGGCCAGAGTTGAAGCAACAACCTGTATAAAGAAGTGCTTAAATGCCAGTGTAAATCATGGGGGGTAATAAGATAAATTCCCACATACCCCATTATCATTAAGCACAGGGTAATTATTATTGTAATTATATTTGTTTTATATTCCTTTCTCACATTAATTCCTATTAAAAGAGCATATATAACAAGCAGAGGAAGTCCTGTCAGTCTTCCAAAATAGTTTTTAATTACAATAATAAACTGGGAGAATATTTCTGCATATCTTTCAGGAGTTAAAATTTTGGATATAAAATCTCCTATTCCCTGATTTAAAAAAATATCATTAACCGGAGCAAGCTGTGTTTTAAAGTAAATTATCCAAATTAATACAGGAAACAGTCCGGCAAAAAACAATGCAAGTTCTTTAACAGCAATTTTAAAGCCTTTTTCTATTAAAATTGCTATAAAACGTGCTATAAAAATTGAAATTATAAATAGCATCCCCTCATTTTTACACCAGGCAGACATTCCAGCTGTAATACCTGCCAAAATTAACAGGGAATTCTTATTAAATTTATCTTTAAGACTCAGTAAAACTATGGTTGATAAAAAGAAAAATGCGATTGGAATATCAGCACACTGAGTTGCTCCCTGCTTAATAAAAATAAAGGTGGAAAGCATTACCATTCCTGCTAAATAACCCTGATTTTTATTTTTTAAAACTGAAAGTGATGAAGATAACAGAAAAACCAGACCAAAAGTAAACAACGTAGCTATTATTATTGATTGAATAAGCTGTTCATGACCAATATACTGCCAGCATCTTGCTACAGTTGCCGAAATTAACGGAGGATAATCAGGATGAGACCAGTCAGGACAACTTTGAAAAAAATCAATCAGATGACTATTTAGTCTGTAAATAAATCTGGCATGTATATTCCATATAAACCAAGCATCCCAGTTTCCATGAGGGTCTTTTAAAGAAAATATTAAAAATGCCATAAAGGAAGAACAAGCTGTTGTATAAAAACTAATTGAAATAATCCTGCTTAAAGCATTTTTAGGCAAAACATCTTCTTTTTTTCTATGTAATATATTAAGTTTCGGTTTTTTAAAAAATAAAATTATTATTAAAATCACCAGTAAAAATGCTTCAGAGATTATAACACTTTTAAAATTACTGCCCCAAAAGAGATTGTGAAAGAAATACATAATAGAAGTAACTCCACTTCCAATCCCAAAAGCAAGCCAGAATTTTAACCCTAAATTACAAATAGCACCTTCTTTTGGCCAAAAAATGCCAATTATCAGGATACCTATTAAAAATAACATTAATAATGACAACAGAAACATTATTGAGCCTTATTCTTAAGTAAGATAACTCCATTTGGAAATTTTTTAACAGGAATTAAATTTTTTTTTATGAAAAAATTCCTGTCAGACAGACCTTTTGGGAAATTACCGACAACCAGAGGTAAATTCGTTTGATTATATACAAATACAGGGCAAAGGGTATATTGCGTTAAAATAAGCTGAGCCATTACGTCAATAGCTTTATTAAGAGACTGTGTATCATTTAAATCTTCTATGGCAAAAACACCTTTTGTGTTCTCAAGTTCTGTAATATATCCGACTTCCTTGACATTTTTAAGATAATTCTTAAGACTGACAAGCCTTATTTCACTGACAGTAACATTATCTATTTTCAAAAAATCCGGAAAAGTCTTTGCCAATTTGAATGAATTGTATATATTTGAAAATACTGTAAGTAAAATCAGGATAGTAATACCTGTTTTAACTCGAATACTATTTAAATACATATTTTTTTCTTTCATTTTTAATCGAAAAATCTATACTTAATTAGTGCTCTTATTGCCCCGAAACCATCTTTCCATGTAATTTTCTTACCTTCATGATGTCCTCTTCCATAGTATGATATAGGAATTTCAAGAAGACAATATTTCATTTTAAGCACTTTTGCTGTAATTTCCGGCTCGAAATCAAACCTGTTCGATTTAATATCGATTTTTTTTATCACATCAGCTCTGAACGCTTTATAACAGGTTTCCATATCAGTTAAAGTTGTGCCATAAAGTATATTTGTTAAAAGTGTCAGAATTATATTCCCTAAATAATGACTTAGTTTAAAAGTCCCTATTGTTTTTTCTCTTAAAAATCTTGAACCGTAAACAACATCAGCTCTGTCTTCAATTATAAGCGGGATTAAATTGTTGTAATCTTCAGGATCATACTCCAGGTCGGCATCCTGAATAACAATAATATCACCTTTAGCAAAGCTCAGAGCAGTTCTTATTGCTGCTCCCTTACCCAGATTTTTTGAATGAAAATAAATTTTATACTTTGAACTATCTTCAAGCTTTTTTAACAGATCTCTTGTCCCGTCTAAAGATTCATCATCTACAAGAATAATTTCTTTTTCAAGAGAACAAAAACTAGTTTTTTCAACTTTATCCAGTATTTTTTCCAGCGTACTAATTTCATTATAAACAGGTATAATGATGCTGATTTTTTGTGCTTTCAAATGTATTACCCGAATTTATTCTGTAATTATCTCATTTAATTCAGCTACAAGTTTATCAGGATCGATACCATGTACTTTAGCTCCGGCTTCAAGATTTTCAAACCTGGCAGCAGCACATCCGATACAGCCTAAACCATTGCGAGCAAAAACTTCAATCGTTTGAGGATAAGTTTGTACAATTTCAATTATACTCATTTCTTTTGTTATTTTATTTTCAGACATTCTCTTTCCCCTTTCTATCACATTATGAGAGTGAAACAAAACCAAATCAAACTTGCATAACCCGCTCCCATATTGTTGCTTATTATATTACATAATAAACTATTTGCAATTTTTTGACATGTTTAGATTCATTATTAATATTAAACACAGAGGAAGTGAAATAAAGCCTGAAGTATACAGGTGTAAGAAAATATAGAGGGAATTGTATGTTTAATATTTTAAAAATGTTTTCTGAAAAAGAAACACCCATAGGACTTTCTTCTCTTGGGCTGTCAAAAACAGGAATTAATCGTACTCACCAGAGATTAAAGAATATTTCCAGTCATTCTCCCATATTCAGTTTTGATTATGCTATTTTAAAGAAAGATTCCATTAAAGTAGCCTATTGATTTGATTCTTCATTATTATCGGACAATTTTTTAAAATCTGACGGCTTTAGATCCTGAATAAACTGTCTGAATTCTTCAGCTTCCTGCTTATCTTTTGCCTGATCAGTTGAAATTGTTCCATCAGCTATTACTTTTGCTGTTACATATATAGGTGATTTTGTTCTCAGTGCAATAGCTATAGCATCAGATGGCCTTGAATCAACAATATGTTCTTTTCCATCCTTATTTGATAAAAATATATTTGCATAATAAGTTTCTGAGCTGATGTCATTAATTTCTATTTTAGTAACTTCAAAACCTATATCTTCTAAAATATTGCAAATTAAATCATGCGTCATTGGTCTGACGGCAGTAATTTTTTCCATTTGTCTTATAATAGCACTCGCTTCTGCCGATCCTATCCAGATCGGAAGAGCTTTTCTATTTTCGTTATCATTCAAAACAACTATTGGAGATCCTGTTCTTGTATCCAGAGCTATTCCCATAACTTGCATCTCTATCATATAAAGGTCCTTCTGCAAATTTATTATTATAATCAGTATTATTATACCCTATAAAAAATTTTGCTGTAAAAATTTAATATAAAAAATCTGTTTAAAAACAAAAGAGATATACCAAATGGTACATCTCTTTTGTAATTTATAAATAAAGTTTTAATGTGTAATTAGAACTTTATCTCCTCTTTCTTCCAATACAGCCTGTGCAGCAGCAAGTCTTGCTACCGGTACTCTGTATGGTGAGCAGCTTACATAGTTAAGACCGATTCTGTGACAGAATTTAACACTCTTTGGATCTCCACCGTGTTCACCGCAGATACCAAGCTTGATGTTTTCTCTTGTAGATTTGCCTTTTTCAATAGCAATCTTCATTAATTGACCAACACCTTCTTGATCCAGGGTTTCAAACGGATTTTCCATGAGTATTCTCTTATCTACATATGTATTTAAGAATTTAGCTTCAGCGTCATCACGACTGTAACCAAAAGTCATTTGTGTAAGATCATTGGTACCAAAGCTGAAGAATTGAGCATATTCAGCAACTGCGTCAGCAGTTAAAGCTGCTCTTGGGATTTCAATCATGGTACCAAACATATAATCAACTTGAACACCTTTTTCATCCATTACCTGTTGAGCAACTCCTTCAAGCTGTGCCTGTACAGTTTTAAGCTCATTAACATGTCCGATAAGAGGAATCATAACTTCGGGTTTAACGTCAAGACCTTCTTTTTTAAGATCACAAGCAGCTTCAAAGATAGCTCTAACTTGCATTTCATTAATTTCAGGGAATGTTAAACCTAATCTACATCCTCTTAATCCCATCATCGGGTTTGCTTCTCTAAGTTCAGCTACTTTACAAAGAAGCTCTTCTTTTTCTTTAAGAAGTTGAGGATTATTTCCTCTTACTCTAAGTTCGGTAACTTCTACTAGAAGATCATCATGACTTGGTAAAAATTCGTGAAGCGGTGGATCTAAAAGACGGATGGTTACAGGAAGTACACCCATTGCTTTAAAGATACCTTTAAAATCCTGATATTGCATTGGAAGTAATTTTGCAAGAGCTACTTTTCTTGCTTCTTCAGTTCCTGCAACAATCATTTGCTGAACTACAGGTAAACGATCCTGAGCCATGAACATATGCTCTGTTCTGCAAAGACCTATACCTTTAGCTCCAAGCTCAATTGCTTTTGCAGCATCTTCAGGTGTATCAGCATTAGCTCTTACAACCATTCTCTTAACTTCATCAGCCCATTTTAAAATTGTTTCAAGTTCACCGCTTAATTCAGGTTCAACTGTATTTATTGCACCAGCAAAAATTTCACCTGTACCGCCGTTAATAGAGATAACATCTCCTTTTCTGTATACTTTTCCGTCTGGAGCGGTTAATGTTTCGTTCTTTAAGTCAATTCTAAGTGTTTCTGCACCGGCAACACATGGTTTACCCATACCTCTTGCTACAACAGCAGCGTGACTTGTCATGCCGCCTCTTGAAGTAAGAACACCCTGTGCAGGAATCATGCCATGAATATCATCAGGACAGGTTTCTATTCTGGTAAGAATAATTTTTTCACCATTTTTGGAACGTTCTTCTACTTCATCAGGACTGAATACGATTATACCTGTTGCAGCACCCGGTGAAGCATTTAAGCCTGAACCAATTAATCTTCCTTCTTTTTTAGCATTTTCCTGATCTTTTATGTCAAAGCTTGGAAGTAATAATTGATATAATTGAGCCGGATCAACTAACTGCAAAGCTCTTTCTTTATTGATAAAACCTTCTTGTTCCATATCAACAGCAATTTTTACAGCAGCCTTAGCTGTTCTTTTTCCTGCTCTTGTTTGAAGAACATATAATTTACCTTTTTCGATGGTAAATTCCATATCCTGAATGTCCTGATAGTGTTTTTCCAGTTTCTTAGCAATTTCTACATATTGATTGTATATTGCAGGCATTTCTTCAGCTAATTTTGCAATAGGCTGAGGAGTTCTGATACCTGCAACTACGTCTTCACCTTGAGCATTTGTTAAATATTCACCATAGAAAACGTTTTCGCCTGTACTTGGGTTACGTGTAAAGGAAACGCCTGTAGCTGAATCATTACCCATATTGCCGAATACCATGCTTTGTACGTTTACTGCTGTACCATAATCATGTGGAATTTTATAGTGATTTCTGTATGAAACAGCTCTTGGAATATTCCATGAACTGAATACAGCTTCAATAGCCATGTTAAGTTGTGTCATTGGATCCTGAGGGAAGTCTTTTCCTGTTTCTTCCTTAATTAATTCTTTATATAAGACAACGGATTTCTTTAATCCGTCTATACTTACTTCTGTATCAAGATTTACACCTTCTGCTTCTTTAATAGCATCAAGTTTAACTTCAAATTTATCTCTTTCTATGTGAAGAACAACACTGCCAAACATTGTTAAAAATCTTCTATAGCTGTCATAAGCAAATCTTTCGTTTTGTGTAAGATTAATAACTCCTTTTATAGTACTATCATTCAGACCAAGATTAAGAATTGTTTCCATCATACCAGGCATAGAAAGTCTTGCACCTGATCTTACTGAGAGTAGTAATGGATTAATAGCATCGCCAAATACTTTTCCTGTTTCTTTTTCTACATCATTCAATGCAGTTCTGACATCTTCCATAACTCCAGCTGGCATTGCATTTCCGTTATTGATGTATTCCATACAGGTTTCTGTAGTAATTGTTAAACCTGGAGGTACCGGTAAACCTGCTCTTGTCATTTCAGCAAGGTTAGCTCCTTTTCCACCGAGAAGGTTTTTCATTTCAGCATTACCTTCTCTAAATAACCATATTCTCTTTTCTCCCATAAGTTTCTCCTTTATTATTAGTAATAACCCATTTTTGTAGCTTTACAATAACATGACAAGGTATAACATAAAGTTCTTTGTTACTCAATAAATATTTACATTGTACTTTCAAAAGGAATCAATAAGATTTCTTTTGAAATAACCATGCTACATAGACCTGCCGTACTTTGTGATTAATTCCTTGACGTTTTCTTCGGACAATTCGCTCATTTTCCCCAAAACATTTGTCCATAAAAAAACTTCAGCGTAGAATTCCAGCGTTTCCAGCTTATAATAAATTTCTTTTAATTTCTGCCCTCCTGTAACTACTCCATGATTTGCCATTAATACAACATTATGATCATTAAAATAACCTGCTACAATTTTTGCTAATTCATCAGATGAAGGCATTGCATATTCAGCAATGGGAACAGTACCTATAATTACTACTGATTCTGATAAAAGAGCTTTATCTAATGGAATACCGGCAACTGCAAAAGAAGTTGCCTTTGGTGTGTGCGCATGTATTATTGATTTAAAATCAGGTCTGTTTTTATATATTTCAACGTGCATCTGACTTTCAGATGATGGATTTCTTTTTCCATTAACTTTTTTTCCCTCAATATCAAGAATTACAACATCAGACTCTTCAACTTCACCAAGATTAAATCCTGATGGAGTAATCAAAATATTATTTTCTAGTTTAATACTAATGTTACCGGATGCACCCGGAGCAAATCCCTTTTCATAAAGATGTTTGCCTGTTTCGGCTATTTCCCTTTTTGCCCTTGCAAAATTATGCAAATTAAAATTCTCCGAACAAATTAAATTGTTAGCTCTCATGTATATAACTTTTATTACATAAATCATGCCTGTTTTCAAGAAGAATTTAGAATGAATTTAGGTAAAGATTTAATATAAAATATCCCCAGAGGAACTTTTTCGGTCATGCTATTTCAAACTTCATTTCTAAATGAATTATATTAAAAATAAAGGCTGGCATTGACATTAGCCGATGTAACAATTTACAAAAAAATAAATTCATAATTCATGTACATTTTTAAATGCTTCTGATAAAATCTTGCGAAGCGAGAGTGAAGAAAAGCTGAAACAAAACATAAAAAATAGTTTGGATATACAGAATTTAATAAATATGAGTGAGGATAAATTGCATGAAAAACAAAATAACAAAATTTTTAATTACAACAATGATTTTAAATGTAACAACAGCAGGTGCTTTTGCAAAAACATTCAGTGATTTGGGTCAATCACACTGGGCATACAAGGAAATACAAAAACTGGCTGACGATAAAGTAGTTGTCGGATATCCAGACGGTTCATTTAAACCGGATAATCCTGCTACAAGGGCTGAATTTTCTACAATGGTAATAAAGGCTCTCCGCCAGGAAAATTCTCTATTACTTGAATCTTTTACATTCTATGATGTTCAAACTGATTACTGGGCTTATAATACAATTGAAAGAGCAGTGGCTTTTGGACTTATAAAAGGTTTTCCTGATGGAACTTTCAAGCCTGAAGATAATATATCCAAAGCTGAAGCTGTAGCAATTATTATATCTGCACTTAAAACAGGTGATTTAAGTATAATTAAAGCTAAAGAAGCTTTAAAAAATTATGTTGACGCTGATACAATTCCTGACTGGGTAATTGTTCCTGCAGGAAAATCAGAATTACTTAGAATGACAGCTCATGTGCCTGAAACTTATAATTTATTTCAACCTGACAAAAAAGCTACAAGAGCTGAAATTGCAGTAAATCTTTTACGCATGAGAGAAGAAGCAAAACATAATCCAAATGATATATTAGCAGAAGCAATGAGACTTAAAACAGGCGAAGGTATTGTTCTTGAAAATGCAACTGTTGAAGATATTTATGGTACAATACCAGCTGGAACTCTCATTCCGGTTCAGCTTGTAACTCCATTAACCAGTCAAAAAACTGATATTGGTGAAGTTTTTATTGTAAAAGCTAACAAAAATCTTGTTACAAAAGACAAATATCTTTTAATCAGAGCCGGCAGCAACATAAGCGGCATAGTCGTTTCTGTAAAACCTGGCAGATATTTTGTTAGAAATGCAAAAATGGCTCTTGATACAAAATCAATTAAAACACCTGTTAATCAAAAAACTGATTTTCCAGGCAATATAAACACAAAACAGGGTTATAAAAATTTCTTTGATAAAATTGTCAGACTTGTATTCAAAGGCGGAAAAATTAATCTGCCGGCCGATAAAGATTTATATGTTAAATTAAATAAGGCTATTAAAGTTGATTTAACTAACGGAATAATTTTGAAATAGTTAGATTAAAAAAATCAAAATCTTAAAGAGCTTTCATAATATTTATCTCTTTAGGATTTTGATTCTATAAACTTTTTAAAAGTATTGTGTTGATTTTTTATTTAAAAATAATGTAATATAGTCCAAGTAAGATACAAAATAAGTAATTGAAACATAAACGCAAAGGAGAGAATAACTGATGAAACAAATTTTTAATTATGGTGTTTCAGTTATGAATAAACTTAAATATTCTAATAAATTTGCACTAATAAGCGTTTTTTTTATCTCATTAATTGGTGGAATGTTTATCTTAATGAATACAAATGTTTTAAATAATATATTGCAAACAAGAACAGAAACCCTTGACTATGGAATGTTTGTTATAATTATTATTTCATTAATTATACTTGTTTTACCATTTTATTTCTTTATTTCACTGTATCTTTCAATAGTAGATACAGTTTCAGTACTTGAAAAATCTTTAACAAAGATGGCTAACGGAAATTTTACCGATAGAGCTACAGTAAAGACCGATGATGAGCTTGGTAAATTAGCTTTACTTTTAAATAAGACGTCTGATAACCTTGGTAATTTGATAAAACAAGTAATAAACTCTACCGAAGAAATATCATCAGGTTCAAAAGAAGTAAATACCATGGTGAAACAAACAACTCAAGGATCTGAACAGGTATCAAGAACTATTACTCAAATGGCAACAGGTTCTAAAGAACAAACAAACCATGTAAATAATGGTCTTGCAGATATTACAGAAATCAATAAAACAATAATAAATATATTTGATGCAGCCGGCAGTACTGTAGAATTATCTCAATCAACAAAAACTAATGCTTGCAAAGGAAGAGATCAAGCAACAGAAGCTATTGCCAAAATTAATCAGATCAAAAGCACTTCAATGGAAATTTCCGAAACTATTAACGAATTAGGTCAATTAAGTACAAAAATTGAACAAATAGTTGATTTAATTAAAAATATTGCCAGTCAAACAAATCTCTTGGCTTTAAATGCTGCAATAGAAGCTGCAAGAGCTGGCGAACATGGTAAAGGTTTTGCTGTAGTTGCTCAGGAAGTCAAAAAACTTGCCGATCAGTCAGGTGAAGCCTCTAATAAAATAACCGGAATGATAAAAGAAATTCAAGCAAAGACAAATATTGCTGTTATTGCTATGAATGGAAGTATAGAACAAGTTAATGACGGTGTAACTATTGTAGAGAATACAGGAAATGATCTGGAAGAAATTCTGGAAGCCGCAAATTCAGCAAGTGACAAAATCTATGAAATAACAATGGAAATAGAAAAACTTGCTGATAATTCAAATAACGTTGTTAAAATAATGGAAAACATTTCGGCAATAACAGAAGCGTCAGCTGCAAGTACAAAAGAAATTTCAAGTATAACAGCGGAACAGACAGCAAACCTTGAAGAAATTAATTTAAATTCGCAGGCACTCGCTAAAATTGTTGGAAATCTTCAAAATAAAATAATTGTTTTCCATGTGTAAAAACATGCTTATCAATACTTTATTTTGATTTTTTATCACATAAAAAAGACTGAAACGTAACTAAAAACCTCATATTTTTTATTATATCGGAATACAGCCGCCATTGCGTAAGAACTCAGATATAAATAAGCTGCATAACAAAAATTATTGTTATGCAGCGGTCTCATAGTGACTTCCAAAAAGATTGCAATATATTTACATTTATGATTTCAATAAATACCTTATAAAATAAGGTATTTATACTTTTAGAGTCAGAAGATTAATCAACAAAATTAATCGAAGTTCTTTAAAATTTATCTTTTGTTGATGTATAATTTAATCTTTAAAGGGAATTAGATCGTCTTAGTTAGTGGTATGTATATTTAGTAAGGAAGGATTTATATGAGCAATTATGATGTCTCTAGCATTAGGAATGTTGGGCTTGTATCTCATGTGGGAACCGGAAAAACTTCTCTTGCAGATGCAATATTATTTGATGCCGGTCAAAACACAAGACTTGGAAAAGTTGATTCAGAAACATCTCTTCTTGACTGGGAACCGGAAGAAATTAAGAGAAAAACTACAATAAGCGCATCTATTGCAAGTTTTGACTGGAAAAAAGCCCATATAAATCTTTTGGATACTCCTGGAGGAGCTAACTTTATAGCTGATGCAAGAAGTTGCATGCAAAGCGTAGATTCAGCAGTTATTGTTCTTGATGCTATTGATGGTTTCAAAGTTCAATCAACTAAACTCGTTAAGTTTGCACAGGAATTAAATCTTTCGATGTGCCTATTTATAAACAAACTTGAAAGAGAAAACTCTAATTATAAATCAGTAATTGCAAATCTTGAAAATACTTTTGCCGCAAAGCCTGTTCTCCTTCAATTACCGATTGGTGAAGAACATTCATTTAAAGGATTAATAGATCTTATCAAAATGAAAGCCTATATTTTTGAAATGAATGAAAGTGGTAAATTTACGGAACAGGATATTCCCGCTGAACTTCAGGACGAAGCTTCTTCATTAAGAGAAGCATCCATCGAATCAATAGTTGAATGTGATGATGCTATTCTCGAAAAATATCTTGAAGGGCAGGATTTAACAGAAGAAGATATAACTTTGGCTCTTAAAAAAGGTATTTCAAATAATCAAATTGTCCCTGTTCTCTTCGGTGCAGCTACAAAAAATATTGGAATTAATCAACTTCTAGATTTTATTGCTGAATACCTTCCATCTCCTACTGAAAAAGGTGCTGTTAAAGTTGTTACTGCCGATGGAACAGAGGAAACAAGAAATCCATCAACTACAGAACCTCTTTCAGCTCTGGTATTTAAAACAATTGCTGATCCTTATGCAGGCCAGCTTACATTAATAAGAGTATTCTCAGGTGAAATTAACTCTGACTCAAATATATATAATTCAACTAAAAAATCCAAAGAAAGAGTTGGTCAAATGCTTCACCTTATCGGCAAAAAGCAGGAACCTGCCGCAAAAGCAATTGCTGGTGACATCATTGCCGTAGCAAAATTAAAAGATACCCATACAGGTGATAGCTTCAGCGATGAGAAAAAACCTGTTACCATTCCAACCATTGCCCAGCCAACACCTGTTATCTCATTTGCAATTAAACCAAAAAGCAAGGGTGATGAAGACAAAATTCAATCAGGACTTAAAAGATTAATGGAAGAAGATCCTACTCTTCTAGTTTCAAGAGATCTACAAACAAAAGAAATTATTCTTTCAGGAATGGGTCAAGTTCATCTTGATGTTGCAATTGAAAAATTAAAAAGAAAATTCGGAGTGGAAGTTATACTTGAAACTCCAAAAATTCCTTATAAAGAATCAATTTCAGCTGATGCAAAACAGCAGGGTAAATATAAGAAACAATCAGGCGGCAAAGGTCAGTATGGTGATTGCTGGATTGAGATTCATCCAATTGATAGAAATATAGAGTTTGAATTCGTTGATAAGGTTGTCGGCGGAGCTATCCCGAGACAATACATTCCTGCAGTTGAACATGGTATAAGAGATGCCATGCTTGAAGGAGTTCTTGCCGGATACCCGACTGTTGGAATGCAAGTAGTGTTGTATGATGGAAGTTATCACCCTGTAGACTCATCAGAAATGGCGTTTAAGGTTGCCGGTTCTATGGCATTCAAACAAGGGGCTGCTAAAGCAAAACCTGTTCTCCTTGAACCAATAATGCACGTTGAGATAACTGTTCCTGAAGAAAATGTAGGCGATATTATGGGCGATCTTAATGGCAGAAGAGGAAGAATGTTAGGAGTAGATGCCGAAGGTGCAACTCAAACAGTAAAAGCTCTTATTCCTATGGCTGAAATGCTCAGATATTCAGCTGATCTAAATTCAATGACCAGCGGATCAGGTGTATTTTCAATGGAATTTGCTCATTATGAAGAAGTTCCTGCTCATCTTTCCCAAAAAATCATTGATGAATGTAAAGCTGCAAAAGAAGCCGCCGCCAATAAGTAATGCGAAGCGGGAGTGAAGAAAAGCTTGTTCGACGACGCGAAGGCGGCGGCGTAAAAAGATTTTCGTAACTCGTTCATGTGCGATGCGAGAGCGTTTCTTTGGGAAACGATGAATTTTCCTAAGAAAAAGCTCATTCCAATGCTAAGCGGGGAATTACATAAAAGCATAAAAAAATAGCTCCTGAATCAGGAGCTATTTAAGTTTGAGAAATTAAGAAGAGAGAGCTTTCCTATATATATAAAAACAATCTTTATTGAAATATTGCTAAAAAATCTCATATAATTAAAATATGTAAAGTTTTTTTTAAAATACCTGATAACATAAAAAGACTACTGCATAACTGACTAATTTAATACTTATAACACTGCCTAAAGCCTTTGCAGGTTACCGGTACATCATTACTACCATTGACTTTTACCTTTTTACTGTTGACTGCAAATCTTCACCTTTAGACAAAAAATATAGTTATGCACAGGTCTCTTAAAAACATTTACATTATTATAATGATGTAGTAGTATAAAACATCATTGTTGCCGAGTTGAAATCAATCCTGATTGATCTCGATGCAAGTAAATGATGTAAAAATATTACAAATCCTGAACTTGTCATTTCAGATTTGTAAGCCTTCTGTGCCGAAGTGGTGAAATTGGTATACACGCATGTTTCAGGTACATGTGAGCCTAGCTCGTGTGGGTTCAAGTCCCTCCTTCGGCAGTTTTTTATTTAGCAATTTACATTTATGGAGGAAAACACTTATTAGTAACGTTAAATTTCCAGGCGCAAAGCCGCCCATTCTGAACGAAGGAATTAGAGCCAGAGAAGTTCGTTTAATCGATGATGAAGGTAACAATCTCGGCGTTGTAAGCACTCAAGATGCTCTCAAGATGGCTACTGAAAAAGATTTAGACTTAGTAGTTATAAGTCCTAATCAAGCACCACCTGTTGCTAAAATACTTGATTATGGTAAATACAAGTTTGAATCCGAAAAAAAAGCTAAAGAAGCAAAGAAAAAACAGCATGTTGTTGAAGTTAAAGAAATCAAGATGCGCTACAAGATTGATGTGCATGATTACAATGTCAGATTAAAAAATATTAAAAAGTTTCTAGAGGCTGGAAACAAGGTTAAGGTCATGGTAATGTTGAGAGGACGTGAGATTCAGCATTCAAGTTTAGCATTTGATCTAGCAAAAAGAATAATAAGCGACCTTCAGGATATTACTTACTTAATGGAAAAGAATCCTGGTATGGAAGGAAAAAACGTTGTAATGATACTTGCTCCTTCTACAAATCAGTAAAATTAAAAAGAAAACATGAATAAAAAATAATTTTATTGTAGACTATACTCAATTAAAAGATATAAATATTCAGGAGAAACAATCATGCCAAAAATGAAGACGCATCGTGCCGGTGCAAAAAGATATAAAGTAACTGCAAATGGCAAAATTCTACGCAGACAGGCCGGTAAAAAACATTTATTAACACACAAATGTGCTGAAAGAAGAAGACGTCTTTCAGGAATGGTAGCTGTATCAGAGACAAATCTAGATAAAGTTAAACTTGAGTTACCTTATATCAAATATTCAAGATAGCGGGAGTGAAGAAAATCTTGTGCGGAGACGCGCAGGCGGCGGTGCAAAGAGATTTTCGCAACTCGTTCCAAAGCAACGGGAGCATTCTTTTTCCGTAAAATTATTCCAATGTAACAGTTAATAGTAAGGCTCATGGCTCACCTATGCCTATAGCCGCTCTCCCCCTTAAATGGGAGTGATATTTAAAAAGGAGCAGAACATGTCAAGAGTAAAACGCGGTAATGTACTCCGCAAAAGACACAAGAAAATTTTAAAACTAGCAAAGAGCTTTAAAGGTTCAAGAAGCAAGATGTTCGTTGTAGCTAATCAAGCTGTAATGAAAGCTTTAAAATACCAATACAGAGATCGTAGAAATAAAAAAAGAGTATTCAGACGTCTTTGGATTGCAAGAATCAATGCAGCAGCCAGAATTCATGGCCTTTCATACAGCAGACTTGCACATGGACTTAAACTGGCAAATATCAGCATTAACAGAAAAATGCTTGCTGATATAGCAGTTACAGATCCTGTTGCATTCGGAAAAGTTGCCGAAACTGCAAAACAGCATCTTTTAGTTACTGCATAAAAATACTTTAAATAAATAATTTAACCCTGTTATTGGACAAAATCCGTAACAGGGTTAAATTATTTATATTAACTTTTTTAAAAAAAATACAATTTATTAGCAATTCTTTGTTTTTACATGTTTTATAAATTTATCAAAACAAAATCTTCATATTATAATTGACATAATAATTCATATTGTAAGAAATAGCATGATTAAGTGAGGAATATTATGATTAACAAAATAACTCCAAACATACAAAATAATAACTACACTAATAATGCTAAAATATTAAAATACAACCCAATTCAAACGCGCAGTTCTCAGCTTATTTCAAAAAGTTTTGCACCGACTTTTACTAGTATTGGACAGATAGGTATTACTAATTTCTCTAAAGCCTCCGAGAACTTATATAGAGGTGCACAACCCACCTTTAAACAAATTAAAATGCTCGCTAAAAATGGAATTAAAACTATAATAAATCTCAGAAGTGGTGGAAGTAAGCAGGATCATATTAAAGAAAAACTTGCAAAATTGTTATTTGGCATTAAATTTGAACATATCCCTATGAACCTTTATGTACAGCCATCCAGAAAACAAGTAGAGAAGTTTTTACAAATAGTTGATAATACTGAAGGTAAAATTTTTGTTCATTGTTTTCAAGGACAAGACAGAACAGGATTTATGTGCGCAATATACAAGATTGCAAGAGAAAATTGGCCAGTTGAAAATGCAATTAAAGAAATGAAAAATTTTGGACATGAGGAAATTAGTCATCCAGAATTTATAAAATTTCTTAAAAAACAAGCTGAATCATTTAGAAAATCTTCTAATATAGAACAGCAAGGTGAATTTTCTTTATTAAAAACAACATCTTTAATAAAGCAGCAAAGTGAATCTTCTATACCCAAAATAACTTCTTCATATGCAACTATAAATTGAGACTATTCTCAAATTATGAATTTTTACAGCATCCGCCGGAGCAGTTGCAGGACTTTTTCTTTCTAAAACCCTGATCCTGAGATATAGTTCTTCCTATATCTTCAATTTTATCTGTTATACAGCTTTTGCATTTTACAGGTGAATCACCCACACAGATTTTTCCTGGATAAAGGGCATACATTTTTCTGAATTCGCCCTCTGTTACATTAGGCATGACAACATTGGCACCACTTTGTAACGCAATTACTCTGCCGTTAGGATTAATTGTTTCCATGGCAGTTGTGGCAGGAATATTTATATCCGGTAAAACTAATCTTGTAATTGCCATGACTTTTAATGCAAGCTCAAAAGAACCTCCATCAGCATCTTTAAGAGGTGTGTCATGATTTGGAATAAAAGGTCCTATTCCGATCATATCCGCATTAATTTTTTTGAAAAACAGGATATCATTAGCCAAAGATTCAAGACTCTGGCCTGGAAGACCAATAAGACAGCCCGTTCCAACTTCGTACCCAAATTCCTTTAAGTATTCAAGACACTTTAGCCTATTTTCAAAATCCATGCCCGGATCCATTTTTTCATAAAGTTCTCTGTCTGATGTCTCAATTCTGACAAGATATCTATCGGCTCCTGCTTCCTTATATGCCTTATATTCTTCCTTTGTTTTCTCCCCAATACTGAGAGTTATTGCAATACCAAGAGCTTTTATTTCCTTAATAATATGAGTCATTCTGTCAACAGAAAAATAACTGTCTTCACCTGACTGAAGCACAACTGTCTTAAAACCGTATGAAACAGCTTTTTGAGCAAATTCAATAATAGTCTCAGGTTCAAGCCTGTATCTTTGAATATTTTCATTGTCTCTTCTAAGTCCGCAGTAAAGGCAATTTTGCTTGCAGATGTTTGAAAATTCAATAAGCCCCCTTAAGTGAACTTCATCTCCGACATTTTTCTTTCTGATTCTGTCTGCTGTTTTAAATAATTCGTCATTATGCTCATCGCTTTGAAGAAGTATAACAATCTCTTCTTTTTCAAGATTATTAGTTTCTTCAGCTTTCATTATTATTTCTATTGGATTTTTATTCATAAATTAATTACTTCTGTTTTTAGAATAAATAAAAAAAGCCGCCCAAGAGCGGCTTTTTTTATATTTTTTATTCTTCTATCTTATCATCCTCGATAGCTAATGCAATTTGAGTTACTCCAACATCTTCATTATTGTCAGACTCCTCAGTTTTATTTGCAAAAACAATCGACTCATCTTCATCAGGCAATGCAATTTTATTGACTGCAACAACTAAATCATCATCAACAAGTGATTGTACACAGACTCCTGTTGCAGATCTACCCTGTTTAGATATGTTTCCTGCTTTCTGTCTTGTTACAACACCATTTAGCGTGACAATCATGATTTCATCATTTTCATCCACAATGGTAATTGCTGTTACCCTGCTCGTTGGTTTTTTAAATTTGGTTGCAATTAGACCGATTCCGCCTCTGTTTTGAGGTCTGAATTCTGATACTGCACTTCTTTTACCATATCCATCAGTTGTAACAACAAGTACATCAGCTGTTTGATGTTTAGGAACTATATCACAACCAACTATTGAATCGCCTGCTCTAAGCTTGATAGCTGTTACACCTCTGGCACTTCTTCCAAGCGGTCTAAGTTGTGCAGCAGGGAATCTTATTGCCATGCCATGACTTGTCCCGATAATGACTTCATCAATTGCTTCTGTTAGATTTACCCAATTAAGAATATCATCATCATCAAGTCCTATTGCTATGATACCGCTTTTTCTGATAGAGCTGAAATTATTGAGTACGATTCTCTTAATGTAACCTTTTTTAGTTAACATAACAAGGAATCGATTATCTACAAATTCTGATACCGGTATTACAGCCGTTATTGCCTCACTCTGTTCGATAGGAATCAGATTTAAAATTGGTAAACCTTTGGCAGTTCTGCCGCCTTCAGGGAAATCATAGACATTCAGGCTATAAACAGTACCTTTATTACTAAAGAAAAGAACTTTATCATGCATCATAGCTGTAAAGAAATGTGCTACATCATCATCTTCTCTAGTCTTTATACCGCCTTTTCCTCTTGTTGCTCTGTTCTGTCTTTCAAATGTATCAAGAGGTATTCTTTTAATGTATCCATGATTTGTTATAAATATTGCCATAGGTACATTTGGCGTCAAATCAACTATGCTTAATTCATCCTGATAAGGAACAATCTGCGTTTTTCTATCATCACCAAATTTTTCCCTGTCTTCTAAAAATTCTGTCTTGATGATGGCAAGAATTTTGTTTCTATCAGCAAGAATAGCTAAATATTCAGTAATTTTTACTTTAAGGTTCTGATATTCTGCATTAATTTTTTCCTGTTCCAGTCCTGTCAATCTTCTTAATTGCATTTCAAGAATTGCATTCGCCTGATCCAGGTCAAGACCAAATTTTGAAATTAACGCATTTCTTGCAGCATCCGCTGAAGCTGAAGTCTTGATTGTTTCAATAACTTCATCAAGATTACCGAGAGCAATTATTAAACCTGCTAAAATATGCGCTCTTGCTCTTGCTTTTTTAAGATCAAAAGTTGTTCTTTTAGTTACAATTTCGACTCTGTGCTCGATAAATTCGTTAAGAACTTCATAGATATTGAGCAATCTCGGCTGTTTGCCAACAAGTGCGAGCATGTTAACGCCAAAAGTAGACTGCATCGAAGTATATTTATATAGATTATTTTTGACGACTTCAGGTTTGGCATCTCTTTTGAGTTCAATTACAACTCTCATGCCGTCTCTGTCAGATTCATCCCTAAGATCGCTTATTCCTTCTATTTTTTTGTCTTTTACCAGATCTGCAATTTTTTCAATTAAGCTTGCTTTATTTACCTGATAAGGAAGTTCTGAAATAATTATAGCAGTTCTGTCATGGCGGCCCGGTCCTCCATCAACTTCTTCAAAAGTTGTTACAGCTCTCATTACAACACTGCCTCTGCCTGTTTCAAATGCGGATTTTATCCCGTTCGTTCCAAGAATAGTTGCACCGGTCGGAAAATCAGGTCCTTTAATATACTGCATTAATTCAGGAATTGTAATATCAGGTTTATCAATAAGAGCAACTGCTCCATCTATAACTTCACAGGCATTATGCGGTGGAATATTTGTAGCCATACCAACAGCTATACCACTCGAGCCATTTAAAAGGAGCATTGGAAGTCTTACAGGAAGAACTGTAGGCTCTTCTAAACTGCCGTCAAAGTTAGGTGCAAAATCAACCGTTTCAGAGTCTATATCAGCAAGCATGGAGGTTGCAATCTGGGTCATTTTTGCTTCCGTATACCTCATAGCAGCTGCACCGTCACCGTCTACACTACCGAAGTTTCCATGTCCATCAATTGTCTGATATCTCGTCGAAAAATCCTGTGCCATTCTAACAAGAGCATCGTATACAGCAGTATCACCATGAGGGTGATACTTACCCAGAACTTCCCCGACTATACGGGCACATTTTTTGTAAGGTTTATCAGGTGTCATGCCAAGTTCATTCATGGCAAAAAGAATACGCCTGTGTACAGGTTTAAGACCGTCTCTTACATCAGGCAATGCCCTTCCTACAATAACAGACATTGCATAATCTATATAAGAACGTTTCATTTCGTCCTGAATATTAATCGGAACGATACGTCCGTGTCCAAAGAATGTTTGTTGTGCCAATTTCTATTCCTCTCGATATTACTATCATGATAGATAAGTAATTTATTGATTTAATAATACTTCTCATTAAATATCGTAGCACAAACGACTCTTTTTTCCAAATCGAGAGCCTATTTGTACTATCAGGTTTATTATATTTAAAGACTTAAATAAGATACGGAAAAATTCAATTTTTTTAACCAACAACCTTTAAGAAGCCATCTGGTTAAAAATGTAAAAATCAAATTATGATATAAATACAGGCTCGATTTTTGGACTGCGGTTAAAGTTGCAAGCGGCTTGCTTGGCAAGGCGATTCAACTTTAACAAGACAGCTTCTAAAACTTTCTTCCAGCTTTTTTGAGACAATCTTCCATTGCTCTTTGAATTTCCTTGTAATCTGCATTAAGACTGTCCTGCCTTGCTAAAAAAATTAAAGTCCGCCACTTGAAAGATGCCCCTGATTTGATCATATTACGATAAACTTCTCTCATCCGTCTTTTAATGAGATTTCTGTCAGAAGCTTTTTTGCTTATTTTTTTGCTTACGACAAATCCGACTCTGGTGGGAAAATCAGGTATAGTTTTTTCCCTGCCGACATAACAAATAAGCAGTGAATTCGACACTGACTTCCTAATATTATAGGTTGCAGTAAATTCACTACTTATTTTAAGTCTTTCAGCTTTAGGTAACACCTTTATGCCTTGGTTTTTTGGATAATTCCTAAATTATGACGGCCTTTAGCTCTTCTTCTGTTGATGACATTTCTGCCCCCAGGAGTAGCCATTCTTGCCATAAAACCGCTTTTATTCTGTCTTTTTCTTTTTGTGCCTTCAAGTGTACGTTTCATTATATGCTCCTTTTATATATTTTTTTTGAATAGAATTTTTTAAGTTTAATTATCATACCATGAAGCATAATAGTAAAAAATAATTATTCAATAGTCAATCATTCAAATAGAATATTATAAATTATTCCATGAAAATTCAGTTTTACAAGCGATTTGATGATTTTATATTTTGCCGATCATTTAGCTTTTTAGTAGTTTGTTAATTTCATGTTAAAACATGTTACAAAAATCCCTAAGTCATGAATTTAAGGGGTTTTAAATGTTTTTATATAAATAGAGGATTATTTAAAAATTATTTATTTTTAGGAAATAGTTATTTGGAGGAACATGAATTATGGCATTAACAGGTATTTCTGACAATAGCAGACTTTTTGCTAGTAACCCTATCAAAACAGATACAACAGGAGCAATGGCTTCTGCAAAACAAGGTTCAACAGATACAACAGGAGCAGTGGCTAATGCTCTTTCTGGTAATGCATGTGTAGCAGCCGCACCAGCAAATTGTGGTAGTAGTTTTGACAGTAACGATGGTTGTACCAACAGCGCATCTTGCGAAAATAGTTAAACAAATTTATTAAAAGAAATATTTAGACTTTGGGACAATTGGATAATATAGGAGAATTGGTATGGCTCAGAGAATTTTGACTAAAAGTGTCATTGTAAGTATAGTAATGCTTGTAATAGCTACTTTTGGTTATCTTATCAATCTGATCAACAATTATGATAATTATGCTCAAAATACCTCATCACATGTGGTTTCAGCATTTGACGGTTAATATGTGCTGATAGTTCCCTCCTAATAAAATATTAAACAAAAACATCCCTAAAAAAGGATGTTTTTGTTGCAATAATATCTTTATTGGGACTTTTGAGCATAAAAGTTTCAACCAAATTTATTTATACTTGCTAAGCGATATTATACTGATGCTTTGGAATTTTCGAAGCAACCCTTACAGTATACAGGTTTATCTTCAGAAGGTCTAAAAGGAACCTGTGTTTCTATACCGCACTCTGAACAGATAACATCATACATTTTTCTTGGTTTTGATCTGCTCATGCGTTTTCTGTTTGTACGACAACGTGGGCAACGTTTAGGAGTATTTGTAAGTCCTTTTGATTCATAAAATTCCTGTTCACCAATAGTAAATTCAAAGTTACATCCGCAATCAACACATTGTAAAGTAAGATCTTCGTATGCCATAAACTCGGCCTCCATACGTTAACTGATTGATCCATTGATGAGACCGAGATAGTGAAAGAAATACTTAACATTGGACTATAACGGAAAACATCCTGGACATAAATACAATAGATATTTTACCATTTTAACCGTATTTTTCAAGTACAGAAAAAAATCATTTTAAAATTACTTTGTAAACAGTTATATAAATTGTTAATAAGAAATAATCAGTACTGCACAGCATATTTATTTTGAAATTGGTATAACAGTTAAAATATCAATATCTTTTTTTTCTGAAGCAATAAATCTTTTTGCTGCATTAACAGGAACTGCAAATCCTATTCCAATATTCGATTTATTATTATCAGGATTATAAATTGACTGACTAATACCGACAACTTCTCCTGCACTGTTAAGTAAAGGACCTCCTGAACAACCTGGATTAATTGCTGCATCTGTTTGAATCTTATTTCTTTTATAATCAATTCGGCTTATAATACCTGTTGTAAGAGTTCTTGAGAAACCAAAAGGATTACCTATTGCCAGCACTTTTTGTCCCACCTTAATTTTAGTTGAATCACCAAGTTTTATAACGGACAAAGGCTTTTCAGAATTTATTTTTAATATAGCTAAATCGTTATTTTCTCCCATTACTGCAATTAATTTTGCCTTATATTTTTTCCCGTTTGATATAGATATTTCAATACTTTTTGCATTTTCAATAACATGACTGCTTGTCAGTATGATACCCCGCGAATCAATGACGCAACCTGTTCCGCTTGAAACACCATCAGCAACATCTGCGTCTATAGAAACTATTGAAGGTGCAGTTTTATCATATACATTTATATTGTTCTGTTCATCAGAAGAAAATGTCTGTGATAATGCAGAATAGTTTAATGTAAAAGGCATAAAAAGAAATAATGCCACTATAAGACTTTTTCTAGCATAATTAATTCGTCCTAAATAATTTATTTTTGAAAGCATATCCTACCTCATCCGCAAAAATAAAAGTTAAATTCATAAAAACAGCCACCATTAAAACACTTTAAATTTTGCTTTACTATGCCTGATAAGAGACCGCTGCATAACTATAATTTTTATCAAAAAGCTACTATTTGCGGTCGACCCTTGTAAAAGTGGAAGCCGCTATAGGCGGGCTTTGCCCGCCTATAGCGGCTGTAGACTGGATATAAAAAACTATATTTTGGTAGCTATGCATCAGTCATGATAAGGGAGTATTAATTTGCAATAAAAACTATACTGAGAGACCGAAATAATTAGAAGTAATTCACCCTAATTCTTTTTTTATAACTTCCTTTATATAATTTAAAGCTTCTTCTTTCGGAATTTTGTTCATTTCGTTAGTTGAGCGAATTTTTATTTCAAGAAGACCTTCAACAATTATTTTACCGACAGTTATTCTTATCGGGAAACCTATTAAATCAGCATCTTTAAACTTGACTCCTGCTCTTTCATCCCTGTCATCAAGCACAACTTCGATATTGTCTTTTTTAAGAGCCTGATAAAGTTCATCAGCAATATCCATTTGAAGCTTATCCTGAACATTAACAGGAACTATTACAACATGATAAGGAGCTATAGCCATAGGCCACTGAATGCCATCTTTGTCATGATATCTTTCAACTGCTGCTGAAGCTGTCCTCGATACACCAATTCCATAGCATCCCATTACAAAAGGAATTTCCTTCCCATTAACATCTGTAAAAGTAGCATTCATTTTTTTAGAATACTTTGTACCAAGCTGGAAAATATTTCCTACTTCAATACCTTTGGTAATTTCAAGCTTGCCATCGCACTTAGGGCAAATTTCACCGGGTTTCGCAAGTTTGATATCTGTTATTATCTTTGGCAGATCAATTTCTTTACCAAAGTTTGCTCCAACAAGGTGTTTATCAGTTTTATTTATACCTACAACAAAGTTTTTAAGCTCTGTTATGCTGTTGTCTCCTATAACCTGTACTTTAATACCAGTAGGACCAATAAAGCCTGTTTCTGCATCAAATCCGAATTTTGAAGTTAACTCCTTTACCTCTTCCTGACTTGCTATTCTTATATCGTTAGCCCCAACTGCATTTTTAAGCTTGATTTCTTCTACTGTCAGATCACCTCTTATAACAGCTAGAATAGGTCTGTCATCTACAATATAAACAAGAGTTTTACAGATTGTAGATTCAGGTACATCAAGGAATTTTGAAAGATCTTCAATTGATTTGGTATCAGGTGTATCAATTTCTTTTGCTTCGCCAAATCCACCGTCAGTTGCAGCGGGAAGAAGTTTTGATTCTGCTCTGTTTGAATTTGCGGCATAGTCGCAGCTATCACAATACAGAACATCGTTTTCGCCACTTTCTGTTCTTGTCAGCACCATATATTCATGACTGACTTTGCCGCCTATAGCTCCACTGTCGCTTTGCACCATTCTTGTTTCAAGTCCGCATCTGAGGAAGATTTTTGTGTACGCATCAGCCATCTTTTTATATGAAATATCAAGACCTGCTTCATCAGCATCAAAGCTGTAAGCATCTTTCATTATGAATTCTCTGCCTCTTAAAAGACCAAATCTTGGTCTGATTTCATCTCTGAATTTGCTTTGAATCTGATAAAGATTAACCGGAAGCTGTCTGTATGATTTAATTTCTTCTCTTGCGGTAGCAGTTATAACTTCTTCATGTGTTGGACCAAGAGCAAGAGTTCTTTCATGCCTATCCTTTAATCTCATTAATTCTTTGCCGTAAGCATCCCATCTGCCGGATTCCTGCCAGAGTTCTTCAGGTTGAAGAATTGGAAGCAAAAGTTCCTGAGCCTCAGCAGCATCCATTTCTTCTCTGACTATATTTTCAATTTTTTTAAGCACTTTCCACATAAGCGGCATGTATGTATAGATACCGCTTGCGACTTTTCTTATATATCCTGCCCTGACAAGCAGTTGATGACTGATAACTTCTGCATCAGCCGGATTTTCTCTAAGAGTGGTAACAAATAATGTTGACATTTTCATAGGAACAAACCTCTATAAAGTGACCTTTTTCGACTTTTAATAATAACATAAACCTTTTTTGTAATTCTAAAAAGATAAATTTTACTTTACTGAGCGAATAAATCCGTCTTTATACTCAGTCGCAATTGGCAAAGTATCAATCAAGCTGCAGTCTTTAATATCTTTTTCAAGATTAACTTCAATTAGATTTTTGCCAGCTTCTGCGCTTTCTAATAAAGCCGCAATGTCATCTTTATAATAATTAAAATATTTTACTGAAATATCAGCAGCATCTGACAATTCAAAATCAACGTTATCTTCAACACACTTTTCAATTAGAAGTTCTATAATCAGCCCTGCACATGCTGAATCCTCCTTTGTAGCTTTGTTTGACCTTCCTGCACATAGAATAATTACATCGTTTTTTGCCTTAAATACTTTGCTGGCACATGCACTGGCATTAACAAATGCAGCCGTTGTAACGAGCTTAGCACTCTGTGCAAGTTTTAATGTTCTTGTACCGTTAGTTGTACTGAATATGATTGTTTTTCCCAAAATTTTATCCTGAGTAAAATCACCCGGGGAATTTCCAAGATCAAAACCTTCAGGTTTCAAACAAAATCTTTCTCCTGCAAGTAAAGTTTCATTTTTATCAAATGTTTGAAAAAGAGATAAAGCTTCTTCAATTGTTTCAACAGGGATAATTCTGGAACACCATGATAATGCATAAGCAATTGTAGTTGTAGCTCTTAAAACATCGATTACAACAACTGTTTTATCTGAAATATCTCCTCTTGATACTAATTCAAGCGGTGTAAATACTGTATCTATGTACATAGATCCTCCAACTAAACATTATTTGCAATTGTACAAAGTGAATTTTGAATTCTTTCAATAACCTCATCCCAATTTCCGGGTTCATTTTGCCTGAATAACCTCAAACTTTTATACCATAAACATTCATCTGTATTTAAAAACCATCTCCAGTCAGGAGAATAAGGTATCATCATCCAGACAGATTTACCAAGAGCTCCAGCCAAATGAGCAACAGCTGTATCAACGCTAATTACAAGGTCTAAATTATCTATAGCTGCTGCCGTATCCGAAAAATCATTGAAGCTGCTGCCAAGATCAATTATTTCATCGCTTTGCAGCTCAAATAACTGTTCTGTACCCATGCCCTTTTGAAGTGAATATAGTTTTATATTTTGGTTACTAACCAGAGGAAGTAATTTTTCAAGAGAAACTGATCTTTTTTTGTCATTTTTAAAGCCGGGACTGCCCTGCCACACAATTCCTACTTTGAACTTGTCATTATTAAAATATTTTTGCTTGTAATACTCTGCTTTTTTTAAATCCGCCTTAAGATATCCTGTCTGACAAGGAATATTGTCAGTATTTATATTGAGAATGCTCAGTAAATAATAAGCAGAAATGTGCGTATCAAAATTCATATTATCTTCAGGAAATAAATTATCTATAATTTCTGCATTTAGATCACTTTGCCTGAATAATTCTTCAAGTCCGGCCTGAGGTTCGAATATTACTTTTGCTCCCATGGAATTCAAGACAGGTAAATATCTTGCTGAAAAAATTGTATCCCCAATTCCCTGTTCGTGATAAACATAAATGGTTTTACCTTCCAATGATTCACCAACCCATTGTGTTTCAATCAGTGATTTGTCAATTTTATATTTTTCCTGCTTTAAATGACGAATTTGTCTATAAACATCCCATCCTTTTTCAAAGTTTTTTTCAATAAGATAAGCAGTAGCTAGATTATAATAGACTTCCAGATAATCTGATTTTAATAGAAGAGCTTTTTCATAATATTTTATAGCTTCATGTGTGTTATTTTCAAGTTGAAAAGCTGCTCCCAAATTATAGTATGCATCTGCATAATCAGGTTTTAGTTTAATAGCCTGATTATAATATTCTTTTGCTGAATCAATGTCATTATTATTCAATAAAATATTGCCAAGATTATAGTAAGCTTCAACATATTCAGGCTTTATCCTAATTGCGTTAAGATAACATTCTATTGCTTCTTCAATTCTATTTGACACATAAAGTAAATTTGCAAGCACATTATAAACTTCTACATAATCAGGTTTTGATGAAAGCACGGTTTTATAGCAGTTTATTGCTTCAATAGAATTATTCTGACAGGTATAAACTTTCGCAAGAGTAATAAAATAATTTACAGAAGGATAAATACTTATTGCTTTTTTAATATGACTGACTGCACTGATATAATCTTTATTATTTAAGAAAATTGCTCCGAGTAGATGTAAGGCATCAGGATTGCGAGGTTCAACTTTTAGTATTTGCCTGTAAATAGATTCAGCCTGCTGAAAATTTCCTGCCTGATGCAGGTCTAAAGCGATTTTAAGTTTGTCTATAGTTTTATTTCCAGACATTTTAAATTTTTTTACATGCTACATAATTCAATTATAATAAAGGATAACAATTTATACCAGAAAGATTTTTTAAAGTGGAAAGATACAGCAGAAATGTACTTATAGAAGAGATTGGAGCAGAGGGACAAAACAAACTGCTCGACTCAAAAGTGCTTGTTGCAGGTACAGGTGGACTTGGCTCAAGTGTAATTGCATCCCTTGCTTCTTTAGGAATCGGAACTATAGGGCTTGTTGATAATGACAATCTGGAACTTTCAAACCTTAACAGACAGTTTATACACAGATATAATAATATCGGAAAATCTAAAGTAAACTCTGCTAAAGAATGGATCGCCGGTTATAATCCTGATATTACAGTAAAGAACTATCAACTCAGGTTAAATGACAGTAACATTGAAGAAATCATAAAAGACTATGACATTGTAGCTGACTGTTTTGATTCTTATGAATCAAAATTTATGCTTAACAGAGCCTGTATAAAAAATAAAAAAATACTTGTACATGGTGGCGTTACAGAATTTTTTGGTCAGATAATGACTGTTATACCTGAAAAATCAGCCTGTCTTAATTGTATGTTTGATCAGATTGGTTCAGATTCATACGTTATAAAAGGAGTCGTTTCACCTACTGTTAATGTTATAGGCTCTTTGCAGGCTATGGAAATTTTAAAAATTCTGCTTGATATAGACAAAGTTTTAATTAACGGTTTTTTAAGTTATGATGGTATAAATCAAAGATTCCAAAAAATCAGAGTGGATAAAAAACAGACCTGCCCTGTATGCGGAATTAAAACTTCAGTAAAAAATAGAAAGAGTATAGTTTGAATATATTTATTTCTTCTTCAATTAGAGACAATATAAATGAAACCGTAGAGCTTGCAACAAAGCTGGAAACAGGCATTGAAGTCTGTAAGTTTGCAGAACCGGGGATTTTAGATGGAAATTTTGATGCTGTTTTATCTGAGTTTTCTGATGCTTTTAAGACCTTTGCGGGACAAATCAATTTGCACGGTGCTTTCTATGATCTTAATCCTGTTTCAAAAGATCCCAGAATCAGAGATATAACCATATATAGATATAATCAGTCATTTAAAGCGGCAAAAGTTCTTGAGGCAAAAACAGTAGTTTTTCATACGGGCTATAATGGCATGGTTAAATTTCCCGTTTACCATGAAATGTTTATAGAAAACAAAATTATTTTCTGGAAAGAATTTATAAAAAGATTTGAAGATGAAAACATAACAGTTGTTCTTGAAAACACTTATGAAGACAATCCTGATATTATCCTGTCTATAATTGACGGTGTTAATTCTCCGAATTTAAAATTTTGCATAGATACAGGCCATGTAAATATTAACTCTGCCCTTGAAATAAAAGACTGGATAGAAAAAATTGGATCAAGACTTCATCATATGCATATTCATAATAATTCAAAAATCTACGACGAACATAATTCTTTACTGCAAGGAACAATAGATTTTAACACCGTACTGGAAACACTCAAAAATAATAATCTGAATCCTGACTTAACTGTTGAAATATTTAAATATGAATTGGCAATAGAGAGTGTCGAATTTCTTAAGGAAATATAAACATGAATAATTTGCTTAATATAAGTAATTCTTTGCTTTTAATAGTTGACATTCAGGAAAAACTTATAAATGCACAGTTTGAAAAGGAAAAAATTGCGAAAAATGCTGCAATACTTGCAGAAGCTGCCAATATTCTTAAAATTCCAACTGTCGTATCGGAACAGTATCCAAAAGGACTTGGATCAACAATTATTCAGGTAAAAGAAAGACTTTCTGCTGATACTAAGTTTTTTGAAAAAACCAGCTTCAGCTGTGTCGAGGAAGAAGGTTTTCCTGAATTCATAAGAATTTTTAATAAAAAACAAATCTTTATCTGCGGCATGGAATCCCATGTCTGCGTGCATCAAACAGTAAGTGGCCTTTTAACTGAAGGCTATGAAGTTCATATTATTCAGGATGCAATAACTTCTCGAAAAAAATGGGAATATAAAACAGGATTGCAGAGAATGATCAACTCAGGAGCAGTTCCTACCTCTGTTGAAATAGCTTTGTTTGAACTTCTAAAAAATGCCAAACATCCTGATTTTAAAGCTATCCAGAATTTGATTAAATAATACTTAACTATTCTTAAAAAATTTTAATCATGTTGACCAATTCACCTGTTGCAAGAGATAATTATTTAAATATTTATACACGTAAACAATTGTTCCAGTTAATTGACGTTTTCTTAATTTTTAACCAAAAAATTTTAATAGAAACATTATTTAACGAAAACTTTTTTGAAATGGTATAACAAAACAAACAGGTGGTAAGAGTGATAAAACGTAAAATTTTAATAATGATACTTCTTTTGTCTACGGCAAATCCTGCTATAGCAATGACCAGAGAAGCATACAAACATTATAATAATGCCCAGACATTTTTAAATATAAATGATCTTGATGGTGCAATACAGGAACTTAAAGCTGCAATTAAACAGTCTCCTATGGATGCATCGCTTCATATAAAGCTTGCGGGTATTCTTTCCGAGTTAAATCTCTGGAAAGAATCTCTCAGAGAATATACTGAAGCGGCAAGAATCAAACCCGATGATGCGGGTATATATATCAGCATAGGTAATATACTTCAGGAACACAATGATTATGACGGCGCTCTCAGTGCATATATGCAGGCAATGGATCTTTTTCCTGAATATAGATATAATAACCTGAATATTGCAACTGTAATGAGTCTTAAAGGTGATAATGTCGGTGCAATTGATTACTATAACAGATTTTTGTACTTTTATCCGACTCATGCCGATGCAAGAAAAAATCTTGCTTCTATCTTTCTGAAGAAAAATGAGCCTGAAAAAGCAATAAAGGAATATGAAATAATTCTTCAAAACAACCCTGAAGATTTTAAAGAATATTCAAATTATGGAAAAGCATTGGTGCTTGTTAAAAATTATAAAAAAGCAGTTGATGTTTTACAAAACGCAGTTAACCAGAATCCGCAGGATGCGGCATCTCACGCAAATCTTGCCATTGTCTATGTAAATACTGATCAAAAATCTAAAGCTGTTGATGAATATAAGATAAGCTTAAATCTCAACCCTGCTCTCAGCAGTATAAGATTTGATCTTGCAAGTCTTTTGACCAAACTTGGAAAAGATGATGAAGCAATTATTCAGTATAAGGAATATTTAAAAGATGTTCCTAACAATCCTGATGCACATTTCAACCTTGCCATACTTTATGAAAGCAAAACTAACTTTGACGATAGTATAAAAGAACTTGATATAGTATTAAAACTCAAACCTAATGATCTTGATGCGAAGCAGGAACTTGCAAGAAGCTATCATCTTGCTAAAAACTATACAAAAGCAATTCAATATTACAATGATGTTTTAAACAGCAGAACAAAAGATCCTGATTTATTCTATAATGCAGGACTTGCATATCATTCAGTAAAAAATTATGATAAAGCCATTGATTTATATGAAAAATCTTTAGTTTTAAAAACTGATAATAAGGTAAAAGTTGATTATCAGAATGCTTTAACTTCAAGAGGCTATGAATTTGCAACAAATAACAACTATGAAAAAGCTCTTGTTTACTATAAAAAAGCATCTGATCAAAACCCTTCCGACTACCGTGCCTTATCCGGACTTGCAAATATGTATCAAAAAACAGGAAAACAAGATAAAGCCATTGAAAACTTTGAAAAAGCATTAATCCATAATTCATCTGATCGGGATGTTTTTATAGCTTACGGACAATCACTTGTTAAATCGCAAAAACTAAATGAAGCAGAGGGTGCTTTTCACAAAGCTATCGAAATTGATCCGAATTCCATAAGTGCTCATATGGGACTTGCCGATACTTATTACAAAAATGATGAAATGAATAAGGCTATCAATGAATATAAAAAGGTGATATCCCTTGATAAGCAAAATATAGAAGCATTGATCAAACTTGGAAATGTATATAAAGATCAAAACAACACTTTTGAAGCAAAAAACTGTTATGAACAATCACTTTTAATAGATCCTGACAATTCAAACGCTAAATTCAACCTCGGATTAGCCAAATTTGATCTAGGAAATTTAGAAGGAGCAAAAAGCCTGTATATGGAAGTTGTTAAGGAAAGACCTGATTTTCCATATACATATCAGGCTCTTGGGGTACTTTATGAAAAACAGAAAGACTATAAAAATGTTCTTTTAAGCTACGAAAAATTTGTTTCTCTTGCTCCAAACAGCGAAGATATTACAAGCATAAATAAAAGAATAGAATGGCTAAAAACACAGGTACATTAAACGTAAAATAAATAGATGCTGAAACAAGTTCAGCATGACAAACAGTAATTAGTCATATTAAATAATATTCATAGGTCAGTGAAACGATGAAAAAAGTTATACTAATTATTTGTTCTCTTTTACTACTGATTTCAGGCTGTGATAAAGAAAAATCAGCTATATTCTTTAGTTCAAGTACAATAACACCTGAAAATTTTTCAATAGAAAATTGTCAAAATACTTTTCAGGTTGGACAAAGAATAAATTTTCTTCTTTATAATCCAAAACCATTAACAAACAACATTATAAAGTTACAGGTGGTGAAGCTTGAATCAAACGGATTTGCTTCCGGTTATTCAATCGCATACGCCAGAGATATAGAGATAGATACAAGAATGAACTATGCTACAGACTGTTTTTATCTGCATAAAGAAGGAAATTATGTTTTGAGAATATTTAGCAGAAATGATTTTTTAACACCTGTAGCAGAACAAATATTTACTGTTAAGTAAATATTAATCAATGTTTACAGCCTGATTCCGATTTTTCTTTTCTATAGCTTTTAAAATACCCTGTCTTATTTCAAGAACGTCTACTCCCAGATTCTGAAGAACTTTCATTGCCATGCATTCTTTTTCTTTTGTTATTCCAAGTAGTAAATGTTCTGACTCAATTCTCTGGCTGCTATATTTCTTAGCTTTTTCCCATGCAATTTCAAGAAGCTTTTTAACCCTTGGGGTAAGAGTGGTTTCTTTCTCAATACGGCAATTGCCGATCCCTATGATTTTTTCCACCTCAATTCTTGCATCTTTCAGTGTAATGCCAAGATCTTTAAGCACACTTGCTCCTATACCCGTTCCTTCTCCGATTATACCGAGTAAAATTTGCTCTGTTCCAACAGCATTATGCCCGAGTTTTCTTGCTTCTTCTCTTGCAAGCCTGACTATAGTAAGAGTCTCAGGTTTCTGTTTTTCGATAGGTTTTAATACTTTATTAAAAAGACTGGTCGTATCTAAGCCAAGTTCTTTTAATACTCTGTAAGCCAAACCGCTTTTTTCTCCCAAAATCCCCAGTAATAAATGTTCTGGCTTTAAATCAGTTGAACCGAGTTCTTTTGCATATTCATGAGCTAAATCTATTGCAAAATAAGCCTTGGGTGTAAATGGAAGTTCATTTTGAAAATATTCATCAGATCTGGTATTAATATTTTCGAGCTTTTCAGAAAAGTTTTGAAGATTAATTCCTTCATTTTCCAGAAGAACAGAAATACTGGAATCTTTATTTTCAAGCATCGCAAGTAAAATTTGTTCAGTTCCAAGAATTTCGTAGCTGGAATTGTATAGAATCTCTTTTGCTGAACTTATAATCTGATTTAGCTCAGACTCTTCAGAAGTAGAAGCAAAGAAATATTTTGATACAAAAGACTGCGACTTTAATGAATCTTCAGGATGCGAAGATGTCTTTGCCTTCTGTTCAACAACTCTTATAACACTTGATTTAATTCTTTCTATATCAACATTAAAATCTTTAAGCAGATTTATAATTGTGGAATTATCTTCACTTAAAAGTGCTAAAAACAAATGTTCGGGATTAATATAGTTTGTTCTGAGAGATTTTGCCACATCAGATGATTTTTGCAGAACTTTTTTGGCAGCAGAGCTAAAAGCCAGCCCCTCAAAAAGAGTCTTTTCACCTTGCTTAATTACTATAGAATCATTAATTTTATCTCTTAAAACATCAACTTTTAAGTCTGCTGTTCTTAAGAACCTTGCTGCTATCCCTGTGCCTTCTCTCATTATTCCCAGTAAGATATGTTCAGGATAAAGTCTGGGATGTCCAGCAATTGAGGCTTCTTCCTGCGAGTATGTAATAACTTTAATCGCTTTTTCGGTAAATCGTTCAAACAAGATTCGTTTTTTCCATATTTATGTAACTACAAACTTTATTTTTTATTCAAGTCTACTATCTTAAAGTTTACCTTGATAGAGATTCAATATTTCTTTGTCATACCTCGTAGCTCTACTGTGAAGTTGTTGATTTATCCTGAGTAGTTTTGATTATAACACGCAACTTTTATAAAGCCTACATGAACAAAAAAACCCTTTTAAAATTATTATCAAGACAAATATTGAAACATTAAAGCCCGTTTCTAAAATTTGTACTAAAATTATTTAAATAACTCGAATTGCTAATTAATTTTTCTTATATACAACGAAAAGTGTCATGCTGAACTTGTTTCAGCATCTATAGAATTATCAGATCCTGAAATGAATTCAGGATGACATAAAAAAAGACGTAGTAATATCAGGTGTATTTGACTATCTAACAATTTAAGTTAAATAAATATATTTTACAGAGAGGTTTCAGGATGAGTAAAAGTTTGGAAAATACAGGCGCTATAACAGAATTTATAAAACATCATTACAGGCACTTTAATGCTGCTGCCCTTGTTGACGCTGCTGAAGGATATAAAACCCATCTTTTAAACAACGGAAAAATGCTTGTAACTTTAGCGGGAGCTATGAGTACAGCAGAACTTGGAATATCTCTGGCTGAAATGATCAGACAGGATAAAATTGCAGCTATATGCACCACAGGCGCTAACCTCGAAGAAGATTTATTCAATCTTGTTGCTCATGATTACTATAAAAGAATTCCAAATTACAGAGACTTGACTCCAAAAGAAGAACTTGATCTTTTAAATAATCACTTTAACAGGGTTACAGATACATGTATTCCTGAAGCTGAAGCAATGAGAAGACTTGAAACTTTTCTTTATGAAAAATGGATTGATGCTGACAAAAAAGGGGAGAGATACTTTCCTCATGAATTTTTATACAGAATTATCAGGGATGGATCACTTGAGCAGTATTATCAGATAGACCCGAAAAATAGCTGGATGCTTGCTGCCTGCGAGAAAAATCTTCCAATATTTGTTCCAGGATGGGAAGACTCTACAACAGGCAATTTCTTTACTTCTTACTGCATTACGGGTGAAGTTAAAAATCCAACCACAGTTAGAGGCGGTATTGAATACATGATGGAACTTTCTAAATGGTATATTGAAACTTCCAAAAATAGTTCAATAGGATTTTTCCAGATAGGTGGAGGGATTGCAGGAGATTTTCCAATCTGTGTCGTACCTATGATTCATCAGGATCTGGAACTGGAAGCTCCTCTTTGGGGTTATTTCTGCCAGATAAGTGATTCGACGACAAGCTATGGTTCATACAGCGGTGCGGTGCCTAATGAAAAAATTACATGGGGTAAATTAGGAATTGATACTCCAAAATATATAATAGAATCAGATGCAACAATAGTAGCACCGTTAATATTTGCGTATGTTTTAGGATTATAAGTTGTAGGATGGGCATACTTGCCCATCATTTGAGCCCATAGAAAAGTAGTGGGCAAAAGTTCAATTAGGTTTGAATAAAAAAATACTATGAGTTAATTTTGCCCACCAGCAGCTAATAGTATTTTGGTTTAACGTTTGTATCAGTAAATTTGCTAATTCGTCGGAACAATGTTTAATTATATAGATCCTTGTTCCTCCTCACCCACAAGGGGCAGAGCAAATTTATCTGTTTTATACACTCATAAGAACTACACAAAACTTTCATATGCTACAAAAATTACCTGCTGCAGACAATTACTTTTTATTTATTTTAATTTTGTTTTAGTTAGAAGTTTTTAAAATGCAGAAAGCCAGGTTTTATAGTCAAGACTGTTATATTGTGTGGATATTTATCCGCAACAGGTAATTTTCTTCGCCAATGAAAAGTTTTTAGCATTTCTAATTCGCTTTTTGTTGAATATTCAACAATTTATAATATTTAATTTCAAGCAGTCATCTTGAGCGAAGCGGTAGCGAAGTCGAAAGATCTTGCCAATAAATAAGTTACCGGAATACTTAATTGGCAAGATTGCCACAGGCTGCTTCACAGCCTTCGCAATGACAAAATAATCAAAAAATACAAGTTTTTAAAATTCCTATCCCTGTTTTGGTCTCATTGTTGGGAAGGCTATTACGTCTCTTATGCTTACTGA
>JAQVCB010000001.1:0-42225 GCA_028689995.1 Candidatus Gastranaerophilales bacterium | reverse complement strand
AGATTGCCACAGGCTGCTTCACAGCCTTCGCAATGACAAAATAATCAAAAAATACAAGTTTTTAAAATTCCTATCCCTGTTTTGGTCTCATTGTTGGGAAGGCTATTACGTCTCTTATGCTTACTGAGTCAGTCAAAAGCATAATCAGTCTGTCTATCCCTACTCCAAGTCCGCCAGCCGGAGGCATGCCGTATTCAAGAGCAGTAATATAATCATAATCAACTTCTGAAGGAGTTTCTTCATCTCCTTCTGCTTTTGATTCTACCTGCTGTTCAAAACGTCTTCTCTGATCGATAGGATCATTAAGCTCTGAGAAAGCGTTTGCAATTTCCCATCCGTTGACTCTGGTTTCAAATCTTTCGACAAGCCTTGAGTTGTCTCTGTGGGCTTTTGAAAGAGGAGAAATATCTCTTGGGTAATCAATAATATGAATAGGCTGAATCAATTGCGGTTCAACTTTTTCTTCAAAGATTTTATCGAGTATTTGCCCCCAGGAATCATTTTCATCAACTTCAACACCAAGGTTTTTAGCAGCTTCAATTGCTTCAGGCTGAGAAAGGAGCTGGCTGAAATCAACATTCGTATATTTTTTAATTGCACCTGTCATTGTTGCTCTATCCCAAGGAGGAGTCAGATCAATATTTTTTCCCTGATATTCAATAACCATCGTTCCGAGTACTTTTTGTGCAACCGTACTTATGAGATTTTCTGTCAAAACCATCATCTCGTTATAATCAACATAAGCCTGATAAAGTTCAAGCATCGTAAACTCAGGATTATGTTTGGGCGATAATCCTTCATTTCTGAAGTTTCTATTTATTTCAAATATTTTTTCATTCAATCCGCCTACCATTAATCTTTTTAGATGTAGCTCAGGAGCTATTCTCATATACATTTGCATATCAAGTGCATTATGGTAAGTAATAAACGGTCTTGCTGCTGCTCCACCTGCTATAGTCTGGAGCATGGGGGTTTCTACTTCAAGGAAACCATGTTCTATAAGATAATTTCTTATTTCCTGAATGATTAAACTTCTTTTTCTAAAAGTATCACGTGTATTATCATTCATAATAAGGTCAAGATAGCGGTGTCTATATCGTGCTTCGATATCAGTCAGTCCATGCCACTTTTCGGGAAGGGGCAGAAGTGATTTTGAAAGTATCTTATAATCCTTGATTTTTAAGCTTAATTCGCCTCTTGGAGTTCTTCTGATTGTCCCTGAAGCTCCAATAATATCGCCTGTATCAAGGTATTTTAGGCTTGAAATTTTTTCTTCAGAAAGATTTTCTTTATGGGCAAAAAGCTGTATCTTGCCTGAACTGTCCATGAGATCCATAAACATTCCGCTGTTTCTCATAGCCATGATTCTTCCGGCTACACTGTAATAATCTTCGGTTTCTTCTCCGGGCTTCAGGTCTTTATATTTTTCTTGCAAATCTTCAGCAGAAGCTGTTCTGTCAAAAGTGTACGGATAAGGGTTAATTCCTTTGTCAACGAGATCATTAAGTTTTTGTATTCTTGTATTTCTGAGCGTTTCTGCACTCGTTTGGGTTTGTTTCTGAGTTAATTTATCTTCCATATGTCTTTTCATACCTTTCCACGAAAGTTCATATTATTGACACGTCCATTATAAATTTTATCATTAAAAAGTTTGGTAAAGAATAAATTGTGACTGATAAAATCATGAATCCTCAGACTGTCATAACGAGGAGCGAAGCGACGTGGTGATCTTACCAATTGAGAGCAATAAGCCTGGAGTTAAAATACTTCCATTTGCACACGTAAGCTGGATAGATTGCCGCAGACTTCGAAGTAGTCTTCGCAATGACAATGTGTATAGTGATATCAGTCAGTACTTACCATCATCAAAAGTTTAATCGGGAGTGTTAACGAATAGAAAATAAGAGCTATTTAATTATTCGTCAACAATCCCTTAATGAGACTGTTGCACAACTCAAAAAAAATGAAAATTTGAGTTGTGCTACGTCTCCCACCTCTAGTGTCGCAAATGCCCGCCGGCTCACCGCCGCCGTGCTTTTGTTCACCTTTGAAAGATCGACCTTTGCATAACAAGAAAATCGCATTTTCTAAGTTATGCAAAGGTCTCTTAATATAGTCAGGCTTAAAATTTGAAAATTAAAAAAAATCATTATAATTAAAATTAGTTTTGTTAAACTTTGTAACTTTTTTTTAAAATTAAACTTTAATCTTTAAAGTTTAAAAACATAAATGCCGATATGTTAAATATAGTAAAGGCGCATTAAAAAAATATTATTATATAAGGAGAATAGAGATGACAAGAATAGACGGCTTCAATCCCAATCTGCCACAGGTAACTCCTAAAGTAGTTTCAATAAATAAAAGTGCAGATGAACAACCAAAACAGGCTGAAACGTCAAATAAAAATACAGTATCCGGAGATGATACTCTAAAATATATGGCAAATACAGCAGGTTATGTTCCGGTAGAAACACCTAAACAAAGTGAAGTCAATTCAAAAACTGTAATTCCTGTTTCACAATTTGTTACACCTGAACAGGCTCAAAGAATAGCTGGTAGTGTACAAAAATTCCAGGGACTTTATAACTCAATATCCACTACTGCACAAAATGAACTAAACATCCCTAAAGAGCTTGCTGATAAAGTTGCTCTTGAAACAATAGAAGATAAATATATGCTTGCTTAACGATGCCTATATAAATAAGAATAAAGCGGAGACGATAATCTCCGCTTTATTCTTATATGTAAAAAGAAAGAATTAGAACTGGTCTTTCTCTTTTAAATATTCTCTTACCAAATTTAATGAAGCCTGTACAATTCTTGTAACCCTTGAGGATGATAAACCAACCTGTGTCGCTATATCTTTTATCTGAAGATTTCTATAAAATCTGTATTCTACAATAGTTCTTTCTTTTGGAGGAAGCTTTGCTATGGCTTCTCTTATTGATTTTCCCAGTTCCGCAATTTCAAGCTTTTCATCAGGCAAGGCTGAACCGTCTTTTATAAAATCAAACGGAGAGTCATTATCGGATGAATCCTGTATGTATTCGATAGAAAGAATTGTTTCATAGACAGCTTCTCTGACCTTTTCCGGGGAAATGTCAACGGATCCTGAATTATCAGCACCATCTGCAGATTCTTCTGTTGAATCAACCATTCTCGTGTGTTTTAAGGAATACCATTTGTAGCGATTTCTCAGCTCGTTTCTTATAGCCCATCTGATAGCTGTTGCAATATAAGCATCATTATATTTTTCAAGTTGTTCCTGAGTTTTATTTTTTACAAGTGCTTGAATAGCTATAATTCCAATGCTCATTAATTCTTCATATTCAACAAGATGCGAAGGAATACGCCTTTGTTCAACTCTGGCGACTTTTTCAACTATTCCTAAATATTCTTGTATTTTATTGGTTTGTTGCACAGCCAATTTCTACTTTTCTTTCTAAGTCATGTTAGTAGTGTACTTCTTACGGAGATTATATACAAACATGAGAATTTCTGCCACTGCTTTATATAGTTCTGGCGGTATTTCCTTGTTTAACTCAACAAGTTTGAAAAGAGCCCTTGCTACAGGTGGATTTTCAACAACAGTAATATTATGTTCCCTTGCAATTTCAATAATTTTTTTTGCAAATAATTCGGTTCCTTTTGCAATAACTCTTGGTGCACTCATCTCATCTAGATTATACTTCAAAGCGACAGCAATGTGAACAGGATTTACTACTATAAAGTCAGCAGTTGGAACTGCTTCGAGCATGCTCGTTTGAAGCATTTGCATACGCCTTTGTCTCAATGCAGCTTTTACATGAGGGTCACCTTCAGAATTCTTATACTCGTCTTTTACTTCTTTAAAGGACATTTTCTGATCTTTTAAAAATTTCCATCTTGTAAAAAGATAATCAGCTCCTGCAATAACTATAAACAGTCCTCCGGCTTTTATTACAAATTCAACAATAATTTTCCCGAATTCAAAAAGAATTGAAAAAGTATTTTCCATAGCACAAAGTGCTAAAATAGTTGGAATATGAGCTTTAAATGTAATATATCCGACAAAACCAAGAATCAAAACTTTTACTATATTCTTTGCAAGATCAAATATAGTTTTGACAGAAAAAATGTTTTTAAAACCTTTAATAGGATTTAGTTTATCCAGTTTCGGTTCAAGTGGTTTTCCTGTAATAAGCGGACCTACCTGAATCATATCTCCCAGAATTGATATTGCAAAAGCACAAAACAGTATTGGACCAATAATTAAAACCGTCGGTACTAATGTTAAGAAAAGTAAATATTGTAATCCTATTTCATCAATACTTTTGTTAGGAATTTGCTCATAAACAAGCACAAAAAGTTTTGATATCTGCTCCCAGATGAAAGGTGCAAGCTGATAAATAATTACAAACATTAAAATTAATGAAATAGCCGTAGAAAGATCCTTACTCTTTACTACCTGTCCTTCATCTCGGGCTTTTTTAAGTTTTTGCGGAGTCGCTTCAAACTGTTTATCTTCATCAGCCATCTTTTTGCCCTACATTTATGCTCTTAGTTGATATTATACTAAATATTCCAGATAAGGCAGAAAAAGTCTTTTTAAAGAACTAATATACCTGAAATTTTAATCAGAAAAACAGAGTAAACAACAGATTTAATTTTATTTATTAAAATTTATTAAAATTTATTATAAATTACAATAAATAAATCTGATCTTATTTTATAAAAACAATCTATATAAGTATGTCAATAATTTTTTTTATGATTTTTTATTAATATGTGATAACAGAAGCGAAGTAAAACTAAAACGGCCTGTTTTAGTTAAAGATTTTTCGTAACTCATTCAATGTATAAGGAGAAAAATATATGTCTGTCATGGTAAGAGAAAATTCTTATTTTCAAAATCTGATGTTACCTAAGAATGAAATAAATACCGGCATAAATTCTTCTAAAAACAAATCATTTAATTCTAAAGAACTTAAGCCCTGCATGCCCGAAACTAATAAAAACCATTTTTATGCTTACAATTCACTTTTATTTAAAGGCAAAACTTCAAAAGATTCGGAGTTTTCAAATTCAGATAAAATTCAGATTGATAAATTATTAAGACCTGATAACAACTCCGTAGCAAAGAAAGTTTCACAAGAAATTCTTAAAAATAAAGGAGTTAAATTATCGAAAGATGAATTAACATCTGAAGCAGTTCGAAACGGAGAAGGAACATTATCGAAAGATGGTGTTCTAGTTGTAAATACAGGTAAATATAATGGAAGAACCCCAAACGACAGGTTTTTTGTTGATACACCCTTAGTACACGATAAAATTAACTGGGGAAAAAACTGTTTAAAAATATCCCCTGCTCAATTTGACCATATTTACGATAAAGTTAAAAATTATCTTGAAACCAAAGATAAATTATACGTATTTGACGGATTTGCCGGTGCGGATCCAAGGTTAAGGATGCCTGTAAAATTTATAAATGAACTGGCTTCACATAATCTTTCTGAGCAAAATATGTTTATTCATCCTGATTCTAAGGAAAAAGAAAACTTTATCCCGGGATTTACTGTAATTGCAGCCCCGGGGCTAAAACTTGACCCAAAAGAAGACGGCGTTAATTCTGAAGCAGGAATATTAATCAATCTTGAAAAAGGTGTAGCTTTAATTACAGGAACTCAGTATGCAGGAGAAATTAAAAAATCAATATTTACAGCAATGAGCTTTTTATTACCTGTAAAAAATGCATTCCCTATGCACTGTTCAGCAAATGTAGGAGATAATGGTGATGTTGCATTATTTTATGGTTTATCTGGAACAGGTAAAACGACATTATCAGCATGTCCAAATAGATCATTAATTGGTGATGATGAACATATTTGGAGCGAAAAAGGTATTTCAAATCTCGAAGGCGGATGTTACGCTAAATTAATAGGCTTAGATAAAAAAAATGAACCACAGATATGGAATGCTGTTCATCAAAAAGGCGCTCTGATTGAAAATGTACCATTTGATCAAGATAGAGAACTGGATTTTGAAGATTGTACTGTTGAAAATACGAGAGGAAGTTATCCTTTAAGCAGTATTGATAATGCAAAAATTCCAAGTTATGTAAATTCTCATCCGAAAAATATTGTATTTTTAACATATGATGCATCAGGAGTTATTCCTCCTGTATCCAAATTAACTCCTGAACAAGCTGAATATTACTTTATAAACGGATATACAAGTAAGGTCGCCGGTACAGAAAGAGGAATCACTGAACCTCAATCAACATTTTCAGCATGTTTCGGCGAACCTTTTATGCCACTGCACCCTATAAAATATGCCAACATGTTAGCTAATAAAGTAGAACAAAATAATTCCAGTGTATTCCTCATTAATACAGGCTTAATTGGCAAACCTGAATTTAATGAAAAAGGCAAACCTCTGAACAGAATTGATATACCATCAACCAGAGCTATAGTAGATGCCGTTATGGCAGGACAAATAAAAGATGAAGACTGTAGAATTGATCCTGTATTTAAATTTATGGTTCCAAATTCTGTTGAAGGTGTAAAACCTGAATTGTTAAATCCTGAAGAACTTTGGGAAAACAAAGATGATTACAAAAAAGCAGCAAACGGACTGGCTCAAAAATTCCAAAATAACTTCAAAAAATATCTTGATGAAGATAATAAATTAAGTACTGAAGATAGAAAACAAATGGAAGAACTTGTAGCAGCAGGCCCCAGAGAATCTTAAAAATAGATAAAATTCTTTTAATATTTATTTTAAAAACCCTGAAACAAGTTCAGGGTTTCTTTATAGAATGTATTAAATTTCAAGTTATTTAGTTACGTTTTTTTACTTTTTAACTTAAAATTCAAATCATATAGTAAAATTAATGATATTTATAAAACTAAATAATAATAATTGAAAGGAAAAATATGCTTCAGGAAGCAACAAAATTACTCTCAGCAGCATTTAAAGACAGTTTCATTAAAAGAATATGTTTATATTTGCATGACTGCGTAAGAGAAGAAGTTAAATCTTCAACATTCAGAAATCTCAATCAGGACAAAGAAAATAAATGGTTTTTCCTTAGCGGAGAAGAAATGCTTCTTTCAAATCCAGATGGTCCGCTTAGTCTTGATGGAACAAATAGTTTGATAACTGAACTCATGCTTCAGGCAGAAATTTCCCAAAAAGATCGCTATCTTATATACGGATATTTCTTTCTTGCAGGCAAGAATGCAGGTAGAAAAAGGACTGAGGAATTTTTAACACCACTCCTTTACTCGCCATGCAAACTTGAAAGAAGTGGTGTTAATATAAATTGCACCCTGACTGAAGATACTCTTTCTTTAAATACAGGTGCACTGGCAAGTTTGCTTAAATATGATGATGAAGACAGAGTGGATCACATTTTTGAAGGATTGATTGACGTTGTTCCCGATCTGCCCATAACAAATGAAAAACTGCAAATATTCTTTACCACTCTAAAATCAATAATCCCCGACATAGAAATTTCCATGTTTAACCATGAATCACCTTTTGTGCCTGATACTAACGGAAAGTTAACAGTAGATAAACTTTCTGTTGTAGATATTTCCGCAATTGTTTTGACTAAAAGACCTACTATAACAGCAGGAGTACTTCATGAACTTACTCAAATCTCTGAAAAACCAAGCGGAATTTTTAGAGAAACAGTTTTAAATACTATTCAGGAAGAATACAGTAAAAATCAAAAATCAAAGAATCAGGCTCCTATGAGTTTTGATCCAAAAAAGAACAAAAAAGATGAAATATTTTTTCCGATAACACCTCTTGAATTAAGCGATAGCCAGACTCAGGTAATTGATGCTATAAGACAGCATCCTTTAGTTTCGGTTTTTGGACCTCCAGGAACCGGAAAATCTCAAACAATTGTTAATCTTGTTTCTCATCTTGTAGCATCAGGCAAAACCGTTCTTGTTGTTTCAAGAATGGATAAAGCTGTTGATGTTATTTCCGAACGACTTAACAATCTTGGTGCACCGTTTTTATGCTTGAGAGCAGGAAGACAAAGTTATCAAAAACAGCTTAACTTTTACCTTCAGGATTTGCTTGCAAATAAGGTTGACCTCGATTCAGGTTTTGAATCTTCAGTATTTGCTTCTCTTGATGATATGAAAAATCTTGTAAAATCAATAAAAGAACTCGAAAATAAATGTGAAAAAATCTTACAATTTGAAAAAGATTGGTATATAGCTCTTAACAAATATGAAGAACAAAAGAAAAGCAGTAAGGCAAAGCATCTTATAACATCTGATTTTACAGAAAAAGAAATAGAACAGGCAAAAATCCTGTTCGACAAAATCCGTCGAACTTATGAAAAATCAGGATTCTTCAATTCAATTATTACCAAACTTTCATACAAAAAACTTATGAAAAATCTCCATTTGAATAAAATTGAGTTAACCTGTATAAATCTTGACAAGATTGAACAGGATTTAGAAGTCATAAAACTAAAAAACGTCATGAAAATAATAGAAGGCTCTATCAGTAAAACAGGAAATCTCAATCAGCTCCTTGAAAGCCTGAAAAAACTCAGAGAAAGGCAGAAAGAACTTTCAGCTGATATCCTGAAAAATCAGAGAAGAGAATCACTTAAAGGACTGATGAGAGATCAGGCAAAGAGACAAAACCTCTATATTCATTCAAAAGCTCTTGTTGAAAGAAAGAAAAACCTGCAAAACAGGCTTTTGCATCAGGAAGATTTTAAGCCTTTACTTGAAGCTTTTCCTTGCTGGGCAACTACAACCTATGAAATATCTGAGTGTTTGCCTTTAAAACCCGGCATGTTTGATGTTGTCATTGTGGATGAAGCTTCACAGTGTGATATTGCAAGTTGTATTCCTGCACTTTTTAGAGCAAAAAGCGCTGTAATTGTTGGCGACGACAAGCAGTTATCTCATCTTTCTTTCCTTGAAAAGGCAAAAGAACAATCATTTTTAAGCCAGTACAATATTCCTGACAGATACCAGCTTATTTTAAGGTTCAGGTCAAATTCCATTTTTGACCTTGCAAATTTCTATTCTTCAAGATCAGTTCTTCTGGATGAGCATTTTAGAAGTTATCCGCCAATAATTAACTTTAGTAATCAGGAATTTTATGGAAACAGAATTAAAATTATAAGCAAAGAACTGGAAATACCTGATTGCATTGAACTTAACATAGTTGATGATGCCAAAGTTGACCTTGATACCACCAGAAATATGGCTGAAGTTGAAAAGATTATGGAAAAACTTCAGGACATAATTCTGAATGACAGCAAAAATATGTCCGGCCAGCCTCATTCTATAGGTATAATATCACCGTTCAGAGGACAGGTTGAACTTATTAAAAAAGCAATAAGTCAGGTTTTGACAGGTGATATAGTTAAAAAGCATCAACTGGAAGTTGGTACAGCCCATACATTTCAGGGAGATGAAAAAGACATAATTCTTCTATCATTTACAATTGCACCAAATAGTCATTTTCAAAGTCTTATATTCATTCAAAAACCAAATCTGTTCAATGTTGCGATTACAAGGGCAAGAAAAAAGCTTATATGCTTTATATCAAGGTCACCGGAATCACTTCAATCCGGACTTTTAAGAAATTACCTTGAATATATTCAGGCATACAAGCTTAAAACAGAAAAAAAGGAAATGAGGGTAATTTATAATAATTCCGCAGAAGAAACTGCTGCAACATCTTTAAGACAAGAAGGCTTTTCTGTTTATCCCGATTTTGAATTTGCAGGATTTAAACTTGATATGGTTGTCTCCAACGGAGAAAATTCGGTTGCAGTTGAGTTTAACGGATTTGATGAAACTGAAAACCAGTCAAAAGAGATAAAAAATCAAGCAATTCTTGAAAGATGCGGTTGGAAAGTTATGAGAATTACCGCAAGAGAATGGCATTACAGCAGTAAAATTTGTATAAACAGAATTAAAGAGAGTTTATAATAATATTTAATTGATACTCTTATACACGTTCACTGCAAACTATTTTTTCAAACATTTTCGAAGCAACCGGAGCAGAAAGATCACTGTGATTCTGTTCAGTAAAAATTCTCATCAAGGATTTGACAATATATTGGATATCTTCAGGTAATTGCTGAAGTACTTCACATTTACCTTTTACAGAATCATAAAATGCTCTTGCAACTTCCTTTTGTTCTTTTGGTGCAATATTCTGCCTGGAAAGTGTATTAACAAGATCAAGTACATTAAGTTTATTAAGAGTTCCAACACTTTCCGGATATACCAGATTTATTTTATGAAGTTCATGACTTGCATACTGAACTAATGGTGTATTGTCTAAATCTCTGTTTGCTAAAGTTTGAATAAATCCCCTTCTCATAATTTTTTCCTTCCTTTCATCTGTTTTTTTATTGTTTTTTACGGTGCAGGAGTGAAACAATGCTTGAATAGCTAAGAAAAGCAGACTTTATAAGTTTTCCCCAACCTATTGTTGCCCGTTTCTATTTGCAACACTCCGTTTTACCGTTTGCGAATCAGAAGCGTTATTTCGTGAAGGCAATGAGCCTTTACGAAATATAAACTCATTCTTGTACTAAATATGTACTCTCATTTTTCTCCTATTTATTTCGGTGTCAAGTAAACTATTTAACCTTTTAAGAAAAGATAACTGATTTTCCGTTGATTCAGAATAGTTTTTCTTTAAAATAATTTTTAAATGAATAAGATAAAAATTTATTCTATTCTTTACCTCCCTTATTTCTTCAAAAGAAATTTTATCAATGTGTTCGTACAGAGAACTTGATGGTTTTTGAATTTTATCATTTAAAAGTTCTGATCGATACTGCCATTCCCAAATCATATTATTTTTTACTTCCTAAGTCTAACCTATTCTTCTTATATATATAAAAACAATCTACTCTCAAAAATTGCCTAAATTTTTGTAAATATTAAGTTTTTTAGAGTTTATACTAATAAATAGACGAATAGAGAAAGTTAAGCGGATGGACTTTAGCCCATCCGTATTAATTTTGTCTATATAAATTAAAACTCTGCTTCTAGTGCCAAGTTCCCAATTCTACATCTAAACAGCAAATCTGAAGTGCATTATGTCGCCGTCTTGTACCACATATTCCTTACCTTCAAGTCTTGTTACACCCCTGTCTTTTGCAACAGCATAAGATCCTGCGCTTACAAAATCACCATAAGATGTCACTTCAGCTCTGATAAATCCTTTTTCAAAATCAGTATGAATTACGCCTGCTGCCTGAGGAGCTTTCATTCCTGCTGTAATAGTCCATGCCCTTACTTCTTTTTCACCAGCCGTAAAGTATGTTCTTAGACCTAGAAGATCGTATACACTTTTTATCATTCGTTCAATTCCTGAACTTTCGATTCCAAGTTCTTTTAAAAAGTCTTTGGCCTCTTCAGGAGATAATTCTGCAAGTTCCGCTTCTATCTGAGCGCTTATTACAACAACCTGTGCGCTATGCTGCGAGGCGTATTCTTTAACTTTTTCCACAAGTTCATTTCCACTTGCAAGATCATCTTCCGAAACATTTGCTGCGTATATAACAGGTTTTGTGCAGAGAAGATGCAGATTATTTATAAAAGGTATTTCTTCTTCATTGAAGCTATCGGTTGAAATAGGTTTACCTTCGCTTAAAAGTTCCATTAACTTATCCAGTACAACATCTTCAATGATGGCATTTTTTTCTTTTGCCTTGACCTGCTTTGCGATTCTCTCTTTTCTTTTTTCAACAGTTGAAAGATCAGCCAACGCCAGTTCTGTATTAATTATTTCTATATCATCAAGCGGATCTATTTTCCCTGAAACATGAACTGTATTTTCATCTATAAAACAACGAACGACCTGAATAATTGCATCAACTTCTCTAATATGTCCGAGAAACTGATTTCCAAGTCCTTCACCTTTACTTGCTCCTTCAACCAGACCGGCAATATCGACAAATTCTATTGCAGTGGGTATTACAACATTTGTTTTTACTATATCTTTAAGTACCCAGAGTCTTTCATCAGGCACATTAACAACGCCAACATTTGGTTCAATTGTACAAAAAGGGTAATTTGCCGATTCAGCATTTTTGCTGGAAGTCAATGCATTAAATAATGTTGATTTTCCAACATTCGGCAAGCCTACGATGCCAGCTTTTAACAATTTTATGTCCTTTCCATGATTATTTTATACAAATATTCTTTATCTTCACTGTTTAACCATTCCTGTAATATTTTAGAACAAAATAATAATTTCCGCATTACAATCCAAACAAACCCAGGGTAAAGGAAAATTAGTTAAAATACTCTCTCTGTCATTGCGAGCGACCAGCGGGAGCGTGGCAATCTAACCAACTTAACAGATTTATACAAACTCTACATACTGGATTTGGGCTTATTACGATTTTTGACTTTTGGCAACTTTTCATCAGCCCTGTAAACAAACCCTGTGAATATGGTATACTACTGATTAAATAAGTACTAAAATAAGTATTGGAAAAAACATGGAAGATTTGTTAGAACGTTTAAAAGAACTTGGATTTAACAGCTATGAGGCAAAGGTTTATCTTTCTCTTTTAAAACATCAACCTGCAACTGGATATGAAGTAAGTAAGGAATCAGGTGTCCCTCAGGCGAGAGCTTATGACACTTTAAAAGTTCTTGAAAATCGTCAGATTGTTGTTTCATCTGGTACAAAACCTGTTACATATATCCCCATAAATCCACAGGAATTATTAAATCGCTGTGAAAGATCCTTTAAGTCTTCTCTGCAATATCTTAAAGACAATCTACCAACAGTATCAGATGATTTTGTTGAACCTGTTCATAATATAAGAGGGGAACAGGTCATTCTGGATCGGGTAATTGAGCTAATAAATAATGCTAAAAGAGAACTATTCCTTGAAATATGGAATGAAGATGTAAGTCTTGTAAAAGAAGTTCTTAAAAAAGCCCATGACAGAGGTGTTGATCTTAAAATTGTCGGATATAATGATGTAGACCTCGATTTTGGCATGGTTTATCAGCATGGTCTCGGTAGGACATTGGAAACTGCTCTTGGGGGACGTTGGATTATACTTTCTATAGATGGAGAAGAAGGTATAGTAGGTACTTTATCAAATAAAGAAAAACCCCCTCAGGTTGTATGGACAAGAAATCGAGATATAGTTCTAATTATTAAAGAAGTTATTGTTCATGATATCTTTTTGCTTGATGTTGAGAGCGAGCTTGGCGATGCTTTAAATAAGGTATATGGGAAAGACCTTATTAAATTAAGGGAAAAAATACTTGGAAAAGATTTTAAAATTTATGCACATTAGAAAAATGGAGATTTGAACTTGGACAAATATCAACCTTACATTCATTATTTAGAAATTGGCGAACTTTATTTAAAAGTTGGAGAATTTGAAAAAGCTGTTGAAAGTTTTAAAAAACTTATAGAAATTCCTGAATTCGCAGCTCTGGGCTGGGTAAAACTTGCAAATGCAGAATTTCAGCTTAATCATAGAAAGACGGCAAAGCAGTTTTATCAAAAGGCTATAGAACTGGATTCTAAAAATTATGTAATTTACTACAATTTCGCAAATTTTCTTATTGATATTCAAGAATATGCTCAAGCCATTGAATATTATAATAATGCGCTTGAAATTGAACCGGGCTTGGCTCTAGCGTACTACAACATAGGTGTTGCCTATTGCAAGTTGGAAAAATTTGACGAAGCTATTGAATCTTACCTAAAATCCTTAAAAATGAACCCTGATGATTACTCATGTCACAGAGATCTTGGCATTTTATATCATGAAATAAGACAGTATAAAAATGCCATTACACACTTTCAAAGAGCTATTGAGCTTGATCCAAAATCAAGCAAATGCTATGAATATATGGCACAATGCTTTATTTCAACAAATCAAAATTCTATTGCACTTAACCTGTATAAAAAAGCTCTGTCTTTAAACCCGGAAGATGCTATTTTATATTATAAAATAGGCGATTTATATCTTTCGCAGAATGATCCTGAAAATGCAATCAGGTTTTTTGATGAAGCTTTAAGCTTAAATGCAGTTGATGCACTTCTTATTTACAAGAGAGCTTGCGGTTATGCAAATCTTGGTAAAAACGAAGAAGCTATAAAAGAACTTGGCATTGCAATTCAACTAAATGAAGCAATCAAAGAAATTGTAATAATGGACAAATGCTTTGAAGGATTTAATGATAATGAAAGATTTCAGGAATTAATCAAACCCTAAATCTTAGAGCATGTCTTGTTATAAACTGTAAAATCCAATTATAACTGTAAAAGGCTCGTGCGAAGCGGGAGTGCTGGCTAAAGCCGAAACGGCTTGCTTGGCAAGGCGTTGGAGGCTTTAACCAAACTCGTTCTTAATTTTATCCAATTTAAATAAAGAAAAAGTTTTTATACCGAGTTGCAGACTATAGTATTAACAAGGGGTTGCAACCCCTTGTTAGACAAGATTGTTAATAATATTTTGATTGCAACTTAGTATTATGTATTATAAAAAAATAATCAATTCTCATCTGAATACTATCAATTGTCATTCTTGAGCGAAGCGAAGAATCTGCACTTAACTTACATGCAGATTCTTCGAGCTAAAGCTCTCAGAATGACACCTCAATAAATACTGAAAAATTTTTCTTTATTCCTTATTCATAATATTTGATATTTTTAGTGGATTCGTAAACCTATACTTAAGGCTATCATTGATAATATCAATATTTAGATATTCATCCTAAGAGAAACAGATTTATTGGAGAATCAGAGTATGTTTGGAAATTTTGATATTGTTCATAATAATAATGAAAACAAAGATCCAAAAGATTTACTGCTTGCTCTAAAGAAATTTAATGAAACTGATAAAAATGACTTTTTTGAAATTTTTAATCTTGATTCAGAAAGACTCTTTAAGGAAATATCCCTTTTAAGAGAATTATCTCTTGTTTCCTCTTGCAGAACGGATAATCTTTTAAATGAACTTATATATAAAATTGCTAAAACTTTACAAGTAGAAAAATGTGCTATCTATATCCTTGACGCTTCCAAAGAAAAATTTAATATTGAATCCTGTGTATATGGTTTGGATATTTATTCTGAAGAATTTTCATCTATTGATTCAAATGCAAACGAGTTTAAAATTAAGTTTGTAACAAACAATCTTTTCGGAAATAACAAAGCTCAAACGGCATTTATAAAAAGTAATCATGAAATTATTGGTATTCTTGCTATCTGCAGCAAAGAAGATAATTCAGAATTTAATGAAGATGACGAATATTTTATAAAACTCTGTGCTGCACAGATTGCTCCCACCATTGAAAATGGCAGAAACTATAAACAACTTCAGCTTCAAACTTTCAGGGAAAAAATTATAAACAAAATAAATAATTCAATAAGAATGTCTCTTGACCTCAATACAATTTTAAATACTGCTGTATATGAAATTGCAACTGCACTTAACGTATCTGTATGCAGTATAGTCAAATTTATTCCTGCTAAAAATATGGCACTGGTGACTAATGAATTTAATACACATGGCTATAACAATCCTCTATTAACTGAAGCATATACACCTGTTATTGGAAATTCCGTCAATGAAAGGATTTTAAGAACTTTAAAATCTGTTATTGCTGATGATATTTCTAAAGATTCTGATTTAAAGGATTATCCTAAAACAAGGTACGAAATAATTAATGGAGTAAAAGCAAAATCAATTCTTATTGTTCCAATAATGTTTGAAAGCGGTGTTTTCGGAACATTAACATTAAATCAATGTAATAAAACAAAAAAATGGTCACAGGATGATGTCCAGATGATTGAAAATATTGCTTTTCAGATTGGCATCGCAATTAATCAATCCTATTTGCTTGAAAAAATAAAAAGTCTTGCCATAAAAGATGAACTTACAGGTTTGATAAACAAAAGAAACTTCAATGAAAGAATATCAGCTGAAATTGAAAGAGCAAAACGTCATTCCGGATCTCTTTCTCTAGCTATTTTTGACATTGACTTTTTTAAAAAATTTAACGATACCTGGGGACACTTGGCAGGGGATTTCGTTCTCAGGGAACTGGGAAAAATAATTAAAGACAATATTAGAAAAAGCGATATTGCAGCCAGAATAGGCGGGGAAGAATTTGCTCTGATACTGCCTGAAACCGATATAAATAACGGATACGAGTTTTTAGAAAGACTTAGAAACGCCATTCAAAATAGTGATTTTAGTTTTCAGGGTAAAAAACTAAAAGTCACCATTAGCGGCGGTATCATTGATATTGGGCAGATAAAAAATAAAAATATTGAAATTAATTCATTAATCCGCGAATCAATAGAACAGGCTGACAGTCTTCTTTATAAAGCCAAAAAACATGGAAGAAACAGAATCTGTATGCAATAGACAATAATTTAAAAGCTTTAAAACAACTATTAAAATTAGAACACCGAATTATTTATAAGTGTAACGGTTTTTGTTAAAAGTTCTTAAATATTTGTGTTTAAGCATTGTTATAGATATATAATTGTTTTTAACAAAAAATCATAAAATTTGTATGGGTGAAATTATTGGGGAAGAGTGTTAGGGTGCTAAGTTACAGATTTGAACTTATTACAGGCCCAATGAGCTGCGGCAAAACGGAAGAGCTTTTAAGAAGGCTTAACCGTGCTAAAATTGCCGGCAAAAAAATTAAAGTTTTTTCACCGGTAATTGATACAAGAGCTTTTAACAATCATATTGAATCACGAAACGGAACTATCCATTCTGCTATTAAGGTGAAAAATTCATCGGAAATTTTTAATTTTATAGATAATGATGATGAAGTTATAGGCATAGATGAACTTCAATTTTTTGATGAAAATATTACAACTATCATTTCAGATATTATCAAAATGGGTAAAAAGGTTATTGGTACAGGTTTAGAGCTTGATTTTAAATCTGAACCATTTGGAGCTATGCCTATTTTATTTTGTTATGCAGATAAAATAGATAAACTTACTGCAATTTGTATGAAATGCGGTTCTGAATACGGATCAAGAACCCAGAGAATTATTGACGGTGAACCTGCGCACAGGTCATCACCATTGATTATGGTAGGAGGAGATGAGCGCTATGAAGCGCGTTGTCTGAATTGTTATGAAATTAATGATGACTCCGAAAAATTGGCATCCTTAGTTTCTTCAGTAACTCGGACATAAACGAATTATGCCCTTTCTTGCTTAACTAACTTGCCATGATGCGTCCTCGGCTCACACCATTGTGTGAGTTTTCTTTTTTGGTTGCTAAAGGGAGGAATGAAAAATTCTTACATATTTAACAATCATTGTCATTGCGAGAGCTTTAGCCCGTGGCAATCCAGTCAACTTTATATTTTAACCATAAATTAATTATAAAATTAAATATTGGTAAGATCCTCACGTCGCTTTGCTCCTCAGGATGACATAGAACATATAAATTTTTTGTATGTTCTATTTTATTCAATCGCCCCGACTTGATTTCTGCCGTTTTCTTTTGCTCTGTAAAGACCTTTATCAGCAAATTCTATTAATTTAGACGGTATTTCGCCATGTTGTGGAAAAGTTGCAACTCCAATACTTATAGTAACATTCCTTTCCACTGTTTCAGACAATTTAAAGGATTTTTCAGCAACTGTAGTACAAATTTTATTTGCTATGATTACAGCTTCTTCAATATCGGTGTTATCAAGAACAACAGTCATTTCTTCTCCACCATAACGTGCAACAAGATCCGATGATCTTACGGCCTTTTTAAGTGTATCTGCAACCTGTCTTAAAACAGCATCTCCCGCCTGATGACCGTATGTATCATTAAATTTTTTGAAAAAATCAATATCTATAAGCAGTAAAGAAATATGAGAATTATATCTTCTTGTTCTTTCAATGGAATTTGCAAGATGTTCCTGAAAAAATCTATGATTATAAAGTCCTGTAAGTCCATCTGTTGTCGCAAGCTTATATGTATATTCAAAATCTTTTGATTTCATAAGGTACTTAATTATGTACATAATAGTAAATGTCAGGGTTATTATTAAAATTGGATTAACAAAATCAACCCAGATAAAGAACTTTTTAAGCAACAATGACGAGAATAAAATATATACAGTAAGTACGCTAACTATAATAAATGAAGAAATGGCTGTAGATCTTAATTTAAGAACTATTGTCCCTGTAATAATACTTAAAAAGGTACAGATTAATAAATTAATCCATGGATAAACCCTTTTTATCGGGTTATTGTCGACAATATTATTAAATACCGTTGCAAGTATTTCTGTACCGGGGAAAATACCACTAAGTGGTATGCTTTTTATATCATAAAGCGCAATAGCGGTTGCTCCAATAAAGATAATCTTGTCTTTAAAGTAATCCGGTGATAAATCAGGTTTTTTACCTTGATTAACTGCATTTATAGATTTTATTACCTGCCAGAATGGAACCTGTGGTAAGGTAGATTCATCTCCATACCAGTTAATGATCATTCTTCCATCTTTATCAAGCTGGATTTTTCTTTTACCGAGCAGAAGCTGATTATTTTTGTTAATTTCAAATTTGTCTAAATTAAGGTTCTCGTGTTTTTTAAGATAATCATAGGCAACTTTAAACCCTAAATATGGATAAAAATCATTTTTATATTTTACAAGCAATGAACCTCGACGTGTTATACCATCTTCATCCCTTGAAAGATTTATCATACCTATATTTGGTGTCGATTGCAGGATATCTTGTAAAATAAGTCTGCAACTGGAAAAATTAAAATCGTTAAAATCAATTGTATAACTGTGATTTTCAACATTTACTTTTAATGTTTCAGGTAAATCAGGCGAATTAAAAATTTTTCTATTATCAAAATTCATTGATGTATAGACATTATTATATTTTCCCATTGTAACAGCAAGTTCTTTATCTTTATCTTCAAAACCTTTTTGATTTCCGATAAACATAAGATCAAATATAATAGAATCTGCTTTACCTGATTCAAGATAATTGATTACTTTTGCATAAATATCTCTGCTCCATGGATATCTGCCATATTGGTTTTCAAGTATTTCAAGAGAGTTATCATCAATAGAAATAATTAAAATATCAGGATTTGGTTTTATAACTGTCCCTGCCATACGGTATCTAAAATCAAGAGTCTTTAATTCAAGATCTTCAAATAATTTATTTATAGTTAAAAATTGTCCTACAAGCCATAAAATTGAAATCATCACTGCGGTCAATAAAAAATAAGATAAATACCTGAATTTTTTCTTTTCCAACAGCAGTTTCAGTTTTTGCATATCTATTCCTCGACTCTTTTTTGAACCTGTATGGGCAGCCCATCAAATTATTTCTTAAATTATACCATCATTTTTTCTTTATTCCAGCCTTGCAATACAGCTTAAAGGAACTATTGCCCTGCCTCCTGAAGAAAAATCAACTAACAATTTTGTTGTTACAGGATGATTTACATATTTCAAAACTATACCTTCAACATATAATGGAATAGAACCCATTCCTATTTTAGAAGGTTTCATATAAATAACTTTTTGAGGTGTATCAGGCATCTGATAATTTTAATTTTTTACCTATATTATCATTAGTTGAAATAATATTATTATTTAGAGAAAAAACAAACTTTTTTAATTCTTTTGTTGTAAATTCAAGCCTTCCGGGGTTATTTAAGAAAAGAAGCAGACATTCTTCATTAATATTCATTATGTTAAGCGGCTCCATCCAAAATTTTATTCCTGTGACAGTTATTCCGTTTGGTGTTTTCGAGAATATTTCGGCCGAGTGTAAATGCCTTGTTTTGCATAATGTTATGCGATACTGGGAGTGCTGAATTTTAAAAGTTCTTCCGAGTGGGAAGAAATTTTAAAATCTAAACTCGTTCAAATATTATATTATTATATTTTTCAGCTGTCAGCATCCTCCAAAGGATGAATTTAAAAGGATATTAGAGGTTTAGACCATCATACTTTTGTATGACAAAGAGGTTCTGTAATCAACCAAAGAGTTTATTATTTTACGAAAATCTCTATTTCTTATGTTAAACTATAACTAAGATAACAAGGCTTGTTTGGGTCTTAATAAGGTGGAATTATGACTGGGTATATTTTAATTTTTCTTGGCGGCGGAATTGGGGCGAGTTTAAGATATTTGCTTACGGTTTTAAGTTACAAACATTTTGATGTTAACTATCCAATCGGAACTTTTATTGTAAATATTATAGGCTGTCTTTTTATTGGTTTTGTAATGGCTCTTATAATGAGTAAAACCCATATTCTAAATGATAATTTAAAACTGTTTCTCACAGTTGGTCTGGCTGGAGGATTTACTACTTTCAGTACATTCAGCTATGAAAGCCTCACTCTCCTAAAAAATGGTCAAGTGCTGACCGGTATGATATATATGGTACTTAGCCCATTAGCTTGTCTTGGTGCGGTTTATCTAGGCACATATTTTGCCAAATATATATAATTAAAGGTTAAAATATCTTATGAAAATTATTTTTTTTGGAATACCTGATTTAGGCCTTTTATGCCTGAATGCATTGATTGAGAAAAAGAAAAATATTGTAGCAGTTGTGCTGCCTGTAAAAAATAATCCTACAAATAATTTAATGGCTGAAATTGCTGGCCTTCATAATATTCCTGTTTTAGCATTTAATAATTCACCTAAAGAATCTGATTTTATTGAAGCTGTTAAAAAATTTGAACCTGATATTGCATTTGTTTGCGCATTTGATAACAAAATACCCGAAGAACTGCTAAAAATTCCGCCTTTAGGATTTGTTAACTGTCATCCATCACTTTTGCCTCATTACAGAGGTGGAAATCCTTATTTTCATGTAATTATGAACAATGAGAAAAAAACCGGTGTAACAATTCATTATATGGATAAAGACTATGATACCGGAGATATCATTACTCAAAGTGAAATAGATATTAATCCTGATGAAACATTTGGGACTATTTTTGATAAATTAAACCAAAAATCAATAGAAATGATTACAGATATTGCGGATAAGTTTGAAAGAGAAGGCAAATTGCCCGGAATTCCACAAAATTTTATAGAAAAATATAAAACAGCGCCGAATGTTAATCCAGATAAAGCTGATATTTCAATTGACTGGACAAAAAATGCTGTTTATATCGAAAGATTTATAAGGGCTTGTAACCCAATATATGGGGCTACAAGTTATTTCAGAAGATGTTCTGTAAAAATCTGGTCAGCTGAATACTCCGATGAAACAACCACTCATGCACCCGGAACTATAGTTCAAGTTTCAAATGAAAGTATATCAGTTTCAACCGGCAAAGGATTGCTTATGCCAAAGACAATTCAGATTGGATTTTATATGATCACTGATATAAAAGACTTTATAAGACGTACAAATCCTCAGATTGGCGAAATATTCTCATAAATTACAAATATATTATATGTAACTTAATTTAAAAAACTGAGCTCATCACTTGCAAATTGCCTGACTTCATCGTTACTGTCATTAAGGAAATTTGCAAGTATTTCTTTCGCCCTGCTGTCCGAACATTCCGCTGCTATATCTGCAATTCCTGCAATAGCCTTTATTTTAATAGCAGTTGATTTATCTTTTGTTGCTTCAGTAAGCAAATCAAGCACTTCATTTGAATTTACATAACAAAGAGCCATGACTGCTGAATCTCTTATGAATTCATTGTCGTCTTTTAACATAAATTCCAGTTTATCAACGGAAAATTCTGATGATTTATCAACATATGACTTTCCTGCAAGGCTTCTTAGTATTTCATTTTCACTAGACATAAGACTTAACAGATCCTGCACAGGTAAATTATTAATATAATCAATAATTTCAGAAATTTTTTCCGATTTAGAATTTTGATCATGACAAGAATTAAGTTTTTGAACTTTTTCGATAATTATATCGGAAGAAATCTTTTCATTTTTAGAAGCAATGGGATTTGATGCAAATTGTTTATTTATTTTATCAGCTGAATTGGTATTGTCGACTGTCTTTGCTCTCTCAAACATAGTGTAACCTCAAGTATTGATTATATTATAAGAATTTAACTACATATCTTAAGTGAAAAGCAATTCTTAATTTGCTTAAAAAAGTCTTCTAATTTCTCATTTGTAAACAAACTGTTACATTTTTTACAAAGATTGTACATTAAATTTTAGCATATAAGGCTAAATTCTGCTTCTGATCTAAAGGCATGCCAAAATTTTACATATATAAAATTGACATTAATAAAGCTAAATATTTTGTCAAATATTAAGCAAATATATGTTATGCTTAGTTATAAGCAGCTGTAATCATGTAGAAATTAATATTTACAGAGGATAATCGGTACAATGTATACTGACTGGAAAAATTATTTTAAACAATATATACCGGATGAAGAGTATATTCCAGACAATATTCTATCTAAGAATCTTAGCAGTCTTGCTTTTTTTATTATACTTGGTATGTTTGCATCCATAGGCTTGATAATTAAAGTCGAAGGAAAAGCTACTACTCACAATAGCAGCGATCCTCTCTCTATAAAAATTCAAAAGATCAGACAAGATGTTAAAAACCTTGATATTAAGAACACTTACCTTGAATCTGAAATTTTAATTTTAAATCACCAGTTAGCCCAAATATATAAGGTGAAGGAAAATCAGGAAGTTATAAAGCTTTCCAAATTAACTGGAATGAACAAAAAAATTGGGCCCGGCATCGTTCTTGAACTGTCTGATAGTGATAGACCTCTTAAAATAGCTGAAAATCCAAATGCAGGGATTATCCATAATACAGATTTACTTGAATTAATTAATAATTTGTGGGCTAATGGAGCTGAAGCTATTTCTATAAACGATCAAAGAATAATCGCCCAGACAGATATCAAATGTATAGGATCGACAATACTTATTAATAAAACCAGAGTTGCTCCGCCATTTTTAATCAAAGCCGTTGGAGATCCTAAAAAGCTTGCAAATAGTGTCAAAAATGGACATGCAAAATCCTTAGAATTATACGGAATAAAATATCATATAGAAAAATATGAACGGATAGAAATTCCGGCTAATGGTAATATAATATTAGCAGGAGTTTTTACACCTGTTTTCGATACAAGTAAAAATCTTTTTTCGGATAAACTTGAAACATATACAGTTACTGCTTTTTAAACAAATCAAAAACAAATTTTAGTGGAGTATAATTATGTGGATACCGTTAGTTGGACTTATTATAGGATTAGTTATAGGAGCTGTATTTCCGGGTAATATACATATCTTTGATGCTAAATATCTTTCTATAAGCGCATTATCATCTATAGATTCAGTGTTTATAGGCTTTAGGGCAAAATTAAACAATCATTTTAATACTACCCTTTTTACAATTGAATTTGTTTTGAATACAATTATAGCTATTGGCTTAGTTTATCTTGGCGATATAATGAATACAGATTTATTTATTGCTGTTGCTATAATTTTTAGTGCAAGAGTTTTTTATAATCTTTCAAATTTAAATCATCAATTATTTTTTCAGAAGTAAATTAGTGTTAGTTAGATAAAAAGAGGTCAAGCGTAAGTGAATAATAATTTCGGACCAACAAATTATGATGACAAATTCCGCAGAGAAAATTCCCGTGAACCCTTAAATCAAGCAAATATTAAGGTAGTTGGAGTTGGCGGTGGTGGTGGAAACGCTGTCAACAGAATGATTGCAGCTGGTCTTAGTGGAGTTGATTTCTGGGCAATGAATACAGATGCACAGGTTCTTCAAATGTCAGGTGCTCCAAATAGAATTCAGCTCGGTAACAAATTAACAAATGGTCTTGGCGCTGGCGGTGACCCTATTAGAGGAGAAAAGGCCGCTGAAGAAAGCCGTGATGATATCATGGTTGCTCTTGACGGTGCAGACATGGTATTTATTACAGCTGGCATGGGTGGCGGTACAGGAACAGGTGCTGCTCCTGTTGTTGCTCAAATTGCAAAGGAACTTGGAGCTCTTACTGTAGCAGTTGTTACAAAACCATTCAGCTTTGAAGGCAAACGCAGAATGAATCAAGCTATGCAAGGGCTTGAAAAACTTAAAGAAAATGTTGATACATTAATTGTTATACCTAATGACAAGTTAATTGAAGTTGTAGAACGCAGAACAACAATTAGAGAAGCTTTCTTTGTTGTAGATGAAGTACTTTTACGCGGTGTACAAGGTATTTCCGATATTATTACCGTACCTGGGCTTATTAACGTAGATTTTGCCGATGTTAAAGCAATCATGACAATGTCAGGATCAGCGCTTATGGGTATTGGCCGTGGCAGTGGTGAAGGAAGAGCTTTAGAAGCTGCTAAGATCGCAGTTAATTCTCCTCTCCTCGAAACATCAATTAACGGTGCAAGCGGTGTAATATTCAATGTTACCGGTGGACCTGATATGACACTTCATGAAGTTTATGAAGCTGCTGAAGTTGTTCACAGTGCGGTTTTAGATGATGCCGTTGTTATATTCGGTGCTGTTGTTGATGACAGAATTCAGGGAGAAATCCAAATAACTGTTATAGCAACGGGATTTGAACTTAAGGCTACTAACGGAGAAAAGAAAGTTGATTACGGCTCAGCAGCCGTTCAAAAACTTTTCTCTTCACAACAGGCAACAAATAAAAAATCAACTCAGGAAGTAGCAAGTAATTTGCTTGATATCCCTGATTTCCTGAAAAAACCTTTCTAGGTTTTAAAAAATAGTTTTTTAAAAGAGGTGAAGATCAATCTTCACCTCTTTTTTGGAGGATTTCAAAGGGAGAGCCTCCACTAAAACTCCTTTTATTCCACCATTTGTATTCTAAATTGCAATGCAAAAAAATTAGATTGGCAATTTACTTTTTTATCCCATGCCAAACCATTTTGAAATGAAACTTCACAATTTTGTAATTTCAATCAGTACACTATTGAAATTGCGAAATAGTATAAAGAAATGCTTAGATAAAATTATTTTTTTAATAATTTCTCTTATTAGCTCATAGTGCTGATTGCAATAGTTCTTTAAGATAGATGAATGAAATAAGCGTAAATTTTATTTTTTATACCTAAACTCAATAATAATAAGTATCTTAGCTAATTAAACACATACTATTGTAAATTTATACGTGAATATTGAACTTATGATGTCCCATTTAAACTCCTTTGAATTACGATATATACACAGGTTTGTTAGAGCAAATCATATAAAAAGACCTTGCCTATTATCAGAAATATTATTATATTTATATGTGAATTATCGGGGTCACAAAAATATAAAAATTCTATACAAGATTTAAATAGCGGGGTGATGATTAATAAATAATTGTTTATGTCCTAATAAAGGACTCATATAAACAACTAAAAAATTGGTCGGAATGAGAGAGACAATTAACGAGTTTAGTAGTCAGGTTTGCGTGGAGGAAGTTATAGTGCTAGAGCACGGTTACATTCAAATCTATACTGGAGATGGAAAAGGTAAAACGACCGCATCTTTGGGTTTAGCTTTAAGAGCAATTGGCCATGGCTGGAAAGTTTTAATAATTCAATTCACAAAAGGCGAACATAATATTAACTATTATGGCGAGATAATATCTGCTTCAAAATTAATGCCGAATCTTGAAGTTGCACAGTTTGGTCTGGATCGCGTAATTTATTCACATAATATAAACATTGAAGACTACAAAGAATCAAGAAGAGGCTGGCAATTTGCTAAAGAAGCAATAGACAGCGGTAAATATCAACTCGTTATTCTCGATGAACTTAATATCTGCATTGATCTGGGCATGATTAAAATTTCAGAAGTTAAGGAAACATTGAAAAATAAACCTCAAAATCTTGAAATCGTACTCACAGGACGTCGTGCGCACCCTGAATTAATCGCAATGGCTCATCTCGTTACAGAAATGCAGCCTGTTAAACATTATTTTGATATGGGTGTCAGAGCAAGACAGGGTATAGAATACTAAAATATAAAAAATTAACTTTAAAAGGGAAGTCTTCTGACTTCCCTTTTGTCTTTGTTTGAGTAATAAATAATTAAAATTCAGAATTTAATCATCTTGCATACACCTGTCATTGCGAGGATTTCTTCGAAATCCGTGGTAATCTTGCCAGTTTTCACCTGTTATCTTCTGACTTTATTGGTAAGATCCTTCGACTGCACTTCGTTTCGCTCAGGATGACATTTTAAGGATTTAAACAGGCTCTGGAAATCTGTAGGTATCTTTTGATTCCAGAATATAAATAGCATTCTCAAAATTCTGCCTAGCATCGTTATATTCTGCTTTTTGTTTTTCGATTTCAAGAAAATCCAATGCTTTTTTGCGAATGATATTAAAATAACCATATTTTATAGCGCTATACAAAGGTTTAGGGTTTTGATAAGCAAGTTCAGATAGTTTTTTAAGTTTTTTTTCGGATACTTCTCTCAAAAATAAATTATTTGCAGGTGATAATGCAGACATATATTCTCCAATCATCTCTAATTCCTCTAGAGGTTATGGAAAAATCGGATTTTTCCATAACCGACCTTGGAAAGGTGAAAGGCAATATTAGCGGCGATGAGCCGGTGATATTGCCTTGACACTGGATCATGTAAGATGCAAGAAAAAAATATTTTTTCTGCATCTTATAGAATTTATTTTAATGATGAAAATAATAAAGTCTAAAATTATATGAATCTTATACTAACAAATCTGGTGATATCGAATAAATAATACTTTGTGCTTGTTTGTCATCCCGCACTTAATTTGGGATCTATCTGATTATCGCCTGTTGCATTAAGTCATAAAGGGATAGATGACGTACGGCATGACATTATCAAACATACTTATAAATATTGCTCCCAATAATCCTGATACCTAACCGTCTTACAATAAAAATTCTTCCTGATAAGCCCAGGCACTATGATTGTGGATACTTTCAAAAGCTTCGCAGTCAATTTCATACCAGCTTATTATATTACTTTTACTTAATTTTGAAACAATATCTCTCAAAAGATCTTCAACAAATTTTGGATTATTGTAAGCCTGCTCTGTCACATATTTTTCATCTTCCCTTTTTAAAAGGGGATAAATCGGACTGCTGCCGCACTGTTCTATTAATTCAACTAGATCTTCTATCCAGATAATTTTATCAGGATCATAGCTTATTCTGACCCTTACATTAGTTCTCTGGTTGTGTGCGCCGTAATCTGAAATTTCTTTGCTGCATGGACAAAGTGTGGTTACAGGAACATTTACTTCAAGGATAAATCTGTAATCGTCTTTATTTAAAATTCCTTCAAACCCGCAGTTATATCCAAGCGGACATGAAAGTCCACTAACAGGCGCCTTTTTATTAATAAAATATTTGAATTCAAATTTTAATTCAGCATTGTCTGTATCAAGTCTCTTTGCAATTTCTTCAAGGCATCCTTTTATATCAATTCCAAGAAGATTTTTTTGACACCATTCAGTCAAAACTTCAATAAATCTTGACATGTGAGTACCCTTATAATCCCTTGGCAAAGAAATACTCATAGTTGCTCTGGCGTTAACAACCTGTCCTTCTTCATTTTTTCTCTGAATATTCAGAGGTAGTTCAACGTTCTTTACCCCGACTTTTTGAATATCTATACCTCTATGATCTTTCTGGTTTTGAATATCTTTTAATTTTGTTCTGGTCATTTTATTATTTTTCTTCACTTATTTGATCAGGATTAGACTCTTTTAAATCATCACGTGTGAGTACATGTATAAGTTTTTTAGCGGCTGCTCTTTGTACATGCGGTGGTGCAACACGTAAAAGTTCAACAGCTTTAATCATAACAGGGTCATTATCATACCATCTGTTACCTTTATCCTGAAATTTTGTGATGGTTTCATAAACTCTTTCTATTACATCTGCAGCTACCTGATCCTGCAATTTTAAAATATATTCTGCTGCCATGTCTTTCGAATCATCAGGAGACAGGCATAAAAGCTCCATTGCTTCTTGTAAAAGCGGATCTCTATCATACCAGCGACGGTGATCGGTCATATCATTCTATCCTTTACAGCAGTTTCGAGTGTAAAAAACCAATATAGCTTCGATCAGAAGACAGTGAAGGCTTTTTAAAACTCGTTTCTTAAATAATCCAGTTATTAACTAACTACATTATTTTATCATAATAATTAAAGTGGAAAAACGCTTGTTTTTTGTATCAGTCATACCTTAATCTTTCATATATATAAAAAACACTCCGAAATTACTTTCGGAGTGTTTTTGAATGCTTTAAAGTTTATTTGTTAACAAGCTCTTTGAATTTTTTGCCAGCTGAGAAAGCAGGAACTTTCTTTGCAGGAATTTTGATTTCTTTTCCTGTTTGTGGGTTTCTACCAGTTCTAGCAGCACGTTTGCGTGATTCAAATGTTCCGAATCCTACTAATGTTACTTTTTTACCTTTTGAAACTGTTTTTTCAATTGTGTCTAAGGTAATGGTAAGAATTTCTGAAGCCTGTTTTTGTGAAACTTTAGCTTTTTTTGAAATCTCTTTTACTAATTCTTCTTTGTTCATTTGGTTTCCTCCTCACAAATGGTTACAGGTCAATTATATAGATATTTCCTTGATTGACAAGGTGTAAGTTTAAAATATACAGTTTTTAAAGTATACGAATATTACTCTTGAGGTCTGATATATCAAATATGGAGAGAACTACAGACTCTACAAAAAATATAAATATTGTTAACAAATGTAACAAAACTGATTATATATTTATTTGTTGTGCTTATAAATTCAGTAAAATTTCATAGTTGATTCAACGCTGTCTAATAATTTATTATATTTATACATAATTAAGAAAATATCGAAAAATTTTAATTTTTCCATATTTTCTAGTGAGTTTTAGTTTGGATAAAAAATATGTTAAACATAAAATTTAATGCTCCGGGTTGTTTTATCGGCATTTTAGCCATAATTTTTTTAATGTTTCTTTTTAAGTTCTGGTTTGTAATAGTTCTTGCCATTATATTTTTCCTGCTTTACGGGAAATTACGCAAAATAATTAATGCAAATGCAAAAAATGAAAGTAAATTTGAAAATAAACCGGGAAAGGTATATAAAGAATGTAATTATTGCGGCACAAAAGCTGAAAGAAAGGCAAAAACCTGCAGCTCCTGTGAAAAACCTTTTGAACAAGCTTAATAATCCTTTATATTATCTTATGATTAAGAGAAATATATGTTATATTTGACTGTAAGATGGTTTTCAGCATATATTTAAGCGGGGAAGCCTTGAATATAAATTTAAAATCAATAATTAAAAATTTTATACATAGCGAAAATTTACTTCTTGTAAAAATTATGTTCTTTTCGCTATTATGTTTCGTAATTTTAACGACATTAGTAATATTTAACATTTATCAAATTAATTATTTTGATAATGCAGTAGTTATTAATTTTAACCATTTTGCCTTAAAAAATCCTTCTGATCCTATGATTTTTATAACAAACCTTGGTTCGGTAAAGTGGATTTTACCAGTTGCATTTCTCTTAATATTTGGTTTTTTGAAATTAAAACAATTTAGAGAAGCCTTTTTTCTTTTTATGATTACAGGAGGTGCAGGTTTTTTAACAGTAATGCTCAAATGGCTAATAGGAAGAGCAAGACCGGCAGTTGATTTTCATTTGACACATGCCTACTGGTTTGGATTTCCTTCTGGGCATACAGCCCTTGCTACCTGCTTTTACGGAGCTTTAATTTATCTGGCATTTATTTACATTAAGAACAAATGGCTTAAAGCATTTATCTTAACATTTTTAAGTATTTTAATATTACTTATAGGTATAAGCAGGGTCTATCTGGGTGTACATTTTTCAACCGACGTACTTGCAGGATTATGTATAGGTATTTTCTGGACAGCTTTCTGTGTCATTATTTACAAAACAACTGGAAATTTGCAGCAGGAATAAAATCTAAATTTTTTATTTTAACAAATCCCTGATTTTTCTTACAACATCCTCATTAACAGCCTGTTTTGCTCTTAAATTTCCGTTCCACACAGGTTCTAATGCCGTATTAACCGTATCCATAATTTCAGGATAATTTTCAGGCGCCGGAGTTGGCATGGATTTTGAAATTATTTTAATAAACAATTCAGAGTGTTCAGGCAGCAGATTTTTGCTTAGAAATACATCGGAATTTGCCGCATCAATTCTTGCAGGAACAATAAGTCCGCTTTTTGTAAAATTCAAACATACGTGCTTTGAGGCTAAAAATTTTATCAGTCTCCAGGCTTCTGCTTTATGAACTGATGTTCTGCTTATCGTCCAGCCTGATGCATCAGCGTCAACAATTGATCCTGCTTTTCCTTTTGGAAATTCAGCGATATCCCACCTGAAATTTGCATCTTTTCTAAGTCTTGGCACGCTCCATCTGCCATTTATCTGCATTGCAAGTTTACCCTGTATAAAAAACTGCGTCATTTTAGCACTACCTGCTTCACTTGCAGTTGGAGCTACATGATATTTATTTCTGAGATCTGCATAAAACTGTATCGCCTCAAGGCTTTCAGGCTTATCAATTAAAACTGTTGTAAGGTCAGGGCTAATTATCCCGCCTCCGTTACTCCATAAAAAAGGAACCCAGAAAAGAGGCAGGTCTTCAAAACCTGTTCCAAAAATATCTATTTTTTTGTCATTGTTTAAATCTTTTGTCAATTTCTTAGCGGTAGTTAAAAATTCTTTAAAATCCCAGTTATTATCAGGATATGAAACATGAAATTTATCAAAAAGATCTTTATTATAATAAATTACAAGATTTGATATATCTCTTGGCAAAGCATAAAGTCCGTTTTTATATTTAAAAGCTTCAAGAGCCTTTGGGAAAAAGTCTTTTTTTGAAATTAAATTAGAGGGTGCGGAAAAATTCTGATTTTCTGGGAAAATCGAATTTTTCAAACCCGACCTTGGAAAGGTGAAAGGCAGTTGTGGCGGCGAGGAGCCGGCACTACTGCCTTGATACTGGATCTCATAAGATGCAGGAAAAATTACATTTTTCCGCACCCTCATATCACTTTTCAAATATTGATTAAGATCAAGAAAAATATTATTCTGTATAAAAAGACTGCCGTCAATATTATTTATAAACATAACATCAGGAGTCAGGTTTGAAGCTACTAAAAGTTGTAATTTCTGAAAATAATTCTTTGGAATATGAATAAATTCAACTTTTATATCAGGATTTTTAGCTTCAAACTCTTTTAGAATAGGCTTTATTATAGAAATTTCAGTCTCGGAACCCCAGCTTGAAAATTTAATAACAGTTTTTTCCGGTTTTTTAACACAACCGGAAACCGTTAAAAGAAGAAACATTAAAACAAATAAAAATTTAAAAATCTTTCTCATTATTTACCTGTTAAATTAATAAAGTGTACAAAGTATACTATAATTATTATAATTAATTATACTCAACTAAAATTGATTTTCGTTTTTTGAGTAAATAATACAGGAATAAAATATCGGAGTACAACAATGGCACTAACAAACAGTATTTTGATCATAAGCGATAAACAGGAAGATATAATAAAATTTCGCTCTAAAATAATTCTGTTGAGAGAAATAGACACAGTAATAGAATCTGACACAGAAAAAGCCTTTGAATCTTGCCGCAAGTACATACCCGATACCATAATAATATTTGTTCATGATAAAAATGATAATTTATTCGAAATTTGCAAAAAAATAAGAAAAGATTCCATTTTAAAAGTTACTCCTATCTTTATGATATTTAACTTTTTTGATGAACAATACATCCTTTCCTGTTTTGATTCAGGAATGAGTGATTATATGGTTTTACCTGCAAGAGATTCAGAAATTTTAATGAAGGTGATCTGGAATCTTCAAAAAAGTGAAATGGCAAGGGAGCTTGAAAAAAAGGAAATTTTACTCAGTGATCTTGGTGCTATTGACAGAAAAAACGAAGCATACACTTTTGAATTTACACCTAAAGTTTTTACAAACGAAATTAACACTGCCAGAAAATATAAATATCCTGTAGTCATGATGGCTATTTGCCTTGATGATAATACTGATAAAAATAAAAATAATTTTCTTGCATCGATTATAAAAAAATATATAAGAACCAGCGATATTATGGGTATCGCAGGAGCAGGAAAATTTTATATATTTATGCCGAGAACAGAAGAAAAAGGCGGATATGCTGTTTATAACAGAATCAGAAAACATTATAAAAATGAGTTTTCAATAAGTGCAGGACTTTGTGAATCAAAAGGTGATATGGATTTTGAATTTTTAAGTTCCTGTGCATCAAATGCACTAAATGATGCTATATCCCGCGGCGGAAACAGAGTTATAGTATTTAACAGATTTGAAGAATCCAAAGAAGATTCAAATATGTCAAAAGAATGGTTAAAAAAGATTCAATCTGACAAAAAAAGCTATGAAATCTTTAAAAACAAATTTTCTAAAAAAGCATTTTCAGTTATTTCACCAGTTTTTGAACAAATCAAAAAAGACATGGAAGAAAAATTTAAAAATACCATCGTTATAGAACAATTTATTACCGATACTAACTGTTTCTTTTCAATAAAAGAACCCGTTGACGGAACTCAAATTTCTTTAAAAATTACAGATCCCGGCTTTGAAAAAGTAATGATAGACCAATTTAATAAATTTGCAGGAAAAACCGTAGATAAACGTTCTACTCTGGAAATTATGGATTTAACTGAAGAAACTGTTGTTAACATACTGAAAAATTTATTTAAAGAATTTAAATCCATTGACAACAAGCAACTTAATTAACAAGTATTCATGATTAATAAATAGAAGATTATTTCTAATAATCGGAAATGCGTTTTGTATTTTTGTAAATTTTTTTCGTCAACATGATTAATTTATTCCTGAAATAATGATAAAATGAACTTTGTAGCATAAAATTATCCGTTAGGTGTGCATTCTTTGCAAAAAATTTATAAGAAAAAAGGTTTTTCATTTATTGAAGCTATTATGGCGATTGTAATAATGGCTACTGTATCTTTGTTCCTGATTGCTTCAATACCTTCTCAATATTCTCTTTCTCAGGATTCACAAGATCTTGCCAATGCTACCGATATTGCTCAACGATATATTGAACAGGTAAAACTGGCTTTAGCAGATCCGATAACCTATGAAAATACTTCCACAGGCACTACTCCTCCTGTTGCAATAACAAGTAACATAACAGCAAACGGATATTTTGATGTTCAAACAGATGTTAAACTCTGGGGCCCTGAAGGAAGAGAGGATTCTCTTAAACAAATAAGTGTAATTTTTTCTAACGCCGGAAATAATAATTTATTAATACAATTATCAACAGTCATTTCTAAACCTGATCCGAGGTTATAAGATGAAATATAAAGCAATGACATTAATGGAAGCATTAATTGTTGCAGTAATTATTGCAATAGTCACTTTGCCGACAATTGATCTATTAGCCAAAATGATTATTTCAGAAGATACTTTCAACAATGATATAAATTCAAAAGAATACAAAACAGCAGTTACTGAAAAACTTATAGCAACTTTAATGCCGGGAAATTATCTTTATACAAATAATACAAGCATAACTATTCCTTCAAAAAATGATACGGATGTTAATGTAACTATAGGTACTCAGGCTATAGCTGTATTAACACCAAAATTTAATTCGGACGGAACCTTAAATATGCCATCAACAAGTTCAACAAGTTTTAAAGGAACAGCTTTTTCGATAATGCCTGAATCTGTCTGGAATGGAGGAAGTTCCTCAAAATATGTACTGGTTGAAACAGTTCTGGATAACTCAAGTCTTAATCTTGCTATTGACCCGAACGATTCATTAAAAATAAATACATTTCCTCCCACAGACTGGTCAGAGGGGAAATCATTCGTTATCGCAACAAATTTAAAACCGGCAACTTTTACAAATCAATCTGCTGCTTTTATTCAGGATACCCCGAGAAGCTCTGTGCAGTTTGCTTTTGTGCCAAAAGCCGATGGTTTATATTTTCCTGATTCTCAATTAGGTTCAACGCAAACAATTAATGATTCTGTGTATGTTACAAGTGTTAATCTCAGAAACTGGCGGGAAACAACTTATTAATAAGAAAAAAAGGAGCATTCAGTAGTTATGTATAAAAAATCAGAAGGTTCAGTTCTTTTAATTGCAATTTTTATTTCTTTGGTAGCTGTTTTACTCGTTGTTTCAATGTCTTCTTTATCAACCGGCAATGTTAAACAGATATCTAATTATCACATGGGTAAACTTGCATATTATGCGTCAGAAGCTGGAATTGCAGAAGTTACAAATTATTTTAATACGAGTTTCTTAAACTGGGGAAAAACTCTGGATGAAACCAGTTTGCCGGTAACAACTGACGTTCAAACTCTTGATAATGGTGCTGCTTACTGGGTAGACAATATTACATATACTGAAAATAATAAAATAGCAGTTATTGATTTAATTGGAAAATATAAAGATTCTTATAGAAAAGTCAGGGCAAGAATACAAACTTCAATACCCAAATACTTTGATGATTACGGTCTTTTAACTGACGGTGTTATCACTATTAATGGTAATAAAACATTATATATGAGCATACATGCCAATGATGGCATCATTCTGTCCGGCCCGACAAGCACTCAAAATGATTCTATTGTTACACAATCTGAAGATCCTGATGCTGAAGAACCTGATCCCGAAACCAATCCAATTGGTGGATATGTTGATCCTATTGAAGTTCCTCTTGTACCTGTAGATGATCTCAGAACATTTACACAAACCGGAATAAACCTTGATATCAGTCAGGCTGATCTTTCAGCACAAATTGCTAATGCCCCTGCCGGAAGCTTAATTTATATAGGTGATGCAACTAATTCAAGTAATGACAGCATTACTATAACAGGTGATATGCAGGGAAAAGTTATCTTTGTTGACAAGGGCATTGTAGTTAATGCACAGGGAGTTCAGAATTTATCAAATGTAATGATAATTTCATCAGCAGGATTAACTGTTAATGGAAGTGTAGACTTTTTATCATCGCATGACGATCAGCTTGACACTGTTTTTGCCTGTAACAATGATATTACACTGAATGGAAGCAGAATATTCAAATCGCTTTTTTGGACAAACGGAAGTTTCAGACAGAATGGTACAAGTATGGCAGGTCGTGTAATATCTCAAAACGGCATAACCTTTAAAGGCAATTTTACATTAACTGCTACAAGCAAACTCTATGATTTTGGCACATTTGACAATGTTGCTTCCCTGTCAAGCTGGCAACAGGTTTCTATGGATAACTAGGTGATTATGAAAACAAAAGGTTTTACTTTATTTGAAGTTTTAATAACATGCGTGATTGTCGGAGCTGTTGCCTGCATTGCAATACCTCAGATAATGCCTTATTTATCAGAATTTACACTGAATAAAAATACTCAGACACTTGAACAGAGCGTAAAAGAAGCAAGAAGTACCGCACTTAAAAAATCTCGCTTAATTTATATTGATTTTTCTCAGGCTGCTACAAATCACGACGATTCCGGAGGGCTGATACAAATAAAACAAAATGACGGAACGGTTATTTCTGAAAGCTATCTTGATAAAAATATTTTATTTGACTCATCATCAAGTACTATTGCAAACAATAAAGTCACCTTTGACTATATGGGACAACCTGTTGGAGATTCTAACCTGCCGGAAAATTTCACAGAGTCGAATAATACAATAACCGTCAAAAATAACGATTCTGCTTTGTCAAAATCAATAACAATTTCTCCGATTACAGGAGCAACAAGCATTCAGTAGAATTTTCTTTTATATCAATTAAAAGGGTATTTAAAACTATTTTAAATACCCTTTATTTTTATTTAAATGTAAATCTTTTGTAATAATAAAAACAATTTAGGTAAATATTGATATTTACAATCTTTATAAATTTATAATTTCAATCCAAATTTAATTTCCAATCAAATCATTAAGAGAATTTCAATCCATGTACAATGCTAATATAGCCAGTTTTAAATATGTTCCTTTAAACACCTATAAATTACCTGTAAAAAATATTTCTTTTGCCGGTAATTCAAGAAAAGGTACACTTTATAGTGTTTGTAGAAGAAAACATGGCAGATATTTATCCAGTGGGCAAAAAAAGAGTTTATTTAAAAAAACTTGTATTTTAATTTCAGGAATTATTATTGCAGGACTTCTGGCAAAAGGAGGCAGCGTAAAAGGTTCCATTAAAAACATTGGTATTGATAACCTGATACCTGAAACAAAGATTTCTGAATCAGGAGAATTCAAATTTGATAAAATCAAGCTGGAAGGTTTTACTGACTATATGACAACTACACCTGTTGCAGAATCAACTGATAAATCAATTAAAAAAAACATTGCTGATAAAGTGAATAAACTGATAGCTCCTGATGCATCGGCAGAAATTGAAGCTATTAAAGGCAAATCTTATATTGAAAAAAATGTAAGACTTAAAAAGCTGTATAAAGACAATGAATATAATCCTCAATTAAAAAATTATCTGCTATCGTGCAGGATGGACTATATCAATAAGAATTTCAAACCTGAATGGGCAAAGCTGATAAATGAAAACTGTGAAGAATATAATTTGAACACTCCAGAATTCAAATTAACTATATTAAGTCAGTTTCTTCAGGAATCTGCATTAAATCCAAAGGCAGTATCTACGGTGGGAGCTTATGGTTTACCTCAAATTTTGCCAAAAACAATGACTTCTATAAATAAAACTTATCATAACGTTAACAACAAAGATCCATTGATTTCATTAGACCGTGATCTTGATTATAAAAAGATACCTGATGCCATTAAAGCTTGTCATATAGTCTGGATAGAAGATATACGACTTTTTGGAAAATACCCTGATTCAGAAGAAAAATTGTTGGCAGCTTACAATGCCGGTACAGGTGCAGTTATTAAAAACAAAGGAATACCTCCTTATGAAGAAACACAACTTTATGTAAAATACGTTGTAGACACAAAAGACTATATGCAAGAACATTTAGATGATCTTGATTCAACTTTAAAAGCCAATTTAGGAATTAAATAAAAAGGAAATATAAAATGACTTATCTGGCAAAAACAGTTGGTTTTTATTCAAATTATCCAAGAGAAAAGACGGAAAATCTTAAATTTAATAATATATATGCGGCAAATGATCAGGTTTCTTTTCAAAAAGGAAATCTGAAGAGTTTTTCCGGCGCAAAAATTAAAAAAACAGGAATAAAAAATAAATCCGTAGTAAAAAAAGGAATTAAAATAGCAGCAGGTCTGCTAATTGCTGTTGTTTTAATTAAATCAGGAAAATTACACGACATAATCAATAAAGCAAAACCTGATTATTCCCTGCAAAAAATAGAAAAAGCAGCGGAAGAACTTTCAACTAACTTCAAATTTGAAAAAGCAGATCTGGTTAATGATGTAAATAAGATTATGAGAGGGCAAAAATTACCTCCAGAATCTGTTAATCTGTATATGACGACGGTATCTGATCCTAATGCCAAAGTTTATATGTCTGAAAATGCCGGACAAATGATGGATGTACTTGCACTTGCAGCAAATTCTCCGAGCAATAAAGACCAGATAACTTCTGATATGTTAAAACGTAATATTATTAAAGCTTTACAACATGATGAAAAACTGCTGGCTGAGGGTGATACTATAACAGGAGACGGTGAACCATGGTATTACATAGCTGCTGCTTTACTGGATAAAAATAATCCTAAATTTGTTGATTATATGCCTCAGGCAGAAAAAGAATATCTTCAATCCAGAGGATTCTTTAAAAGTTTTGCTGATGACATTATGATCAGCGTTGGCAAAAAGGAACCACCTAAGCAGTACATCGGAAATATTCTTGAAAAAAAAGACTATGAATATATGATAGACATACTTTCTAACAGAGGCGATCTGCTTAGTCTTCCTTCCGACAATAAATGGTTTGGTCCTGCTGCTGTAGGATATGCAATCAGAGGCAAATTGGATTGTATAAAAGGTATGACCCCTGAAGGTTGTGAAAATTTTATAAAAGATTATATTCAAAACCCTTCAAACCATCAAAGATTTGCGACAGATACTTTGTACAGAGAAAAAGTTATTTCAAGTTATATATATTTTAATTTAAACGAAGCTATTGAACACAATTCAGGAAAAGTTAATTCAGGACTATCTGCGCTTGCTATGCAAGAAGCCCGTTTGCTGGCGGATAAAACGGGCGAAACATTACTAAATCAGGTTAAAGAAGAAGTCCCTCAATTCCATTTGTTCAATAATGAAACAAAAAAACTCGATGTTGCAATAAAAACAATGGTATTAGCAAGAAATAACCAATATTTTTTATTAAACCCTGAAACAAGATTTGCAATGAGAAAATTCGAGGTAGATCATCCTACATCTACTGCTACGGCAACATTTAAACTTGCTGAAGATTATTATCAAATTCAGCTAAGTAAAGAAGCTAAAAATCATGAAGTTTTACAGATGAATGTTTATCTTGAAACTACAAGACCTAGTGAAAAAATAAATCCTAAATCAATTAAAAAAGCCAGTCAGGACTTGATAAATTATAATTCTGATATACTGGTTAAAATTAAAAATGAAATAGAAGTTGAAAAACTTGCAGATCCTATAGGAGACAGGATAAAAATACTTAAGAAGATGAATAATGATCTTTCTAATCAAAATGAGCAATTGAAATCGATTATTACTCAAATCGACAAACCAAAAGCACCGGAAAAAGTACAACCAAAAGAACCTTCCATTCTTGATGAAGCAAAAAAGTTTGTAGATGAACAGGTTGATGATTTTATTGAAAAAACAAACGAGTTAGGTAAAGATATTACTGATTTTACTGCAAGAGCCAGTAAAGTAATTAAAGATATTAATAACTTTACGGAAGGAGCCGGCGAGTTAATGGAAAAAGGCAAAAGCCTTACAAATAATTAAGCAAAAAATAACAATTTTTATTCCTCAAGAATAACTCTGTTTTGATAAACATCTGTAATAAAAGCAGTGATCTCTATTCAGGTTATTCAAAACATAGCAGGTAATGTAAATTAAAGTCAAATATTTCTCATGTACTGTTTATATTTAAGCAATTTTTTCTATGTTTTAGTTTTTAATATTGAAAGATCAAAAAATAGGGATTAAAATATGAATATTACTCCTTCTTCATTTTATACAAAAAAAGATAATCTCGGCTTTAGTAAAAGCTGGAAACAAATACAGGGTGAAATAAGTAAATTACCTGAAATTAATGAATCTGATAAAAAAGCTCTTCTTAAAGCGTATAAAGACAGTTGTTTTGTAGATACTTCCGTTCGTATTACTACTCTAGTATTTGAACAGGGAATACCCGCATTAAAGAAGCTTGCTAATAAGGGCGAAGAACTAAAAAATATTGTAAAAAAAGTTTTAACTGACTTATTACAATCGGAAGATACTTTAAAAAGTCCTGATGCTCCTTTTTTAAAGGGAATCTACGAAAAAACACTCAAAGAATTCAAATAAAATTAATATTTAGAATTAATAAATTTAGCTGTTTTGCTGCCTATCAAGAAGCCAAGACCCAAGCCAATAATTGAACCTGCGGGGCCAAGATGTCCTGTTATGGTTAAAAACGAACTTAATAAAGCACCTGTTGTGATAGATAAACCAACACTTGTTGCAGATTTTAAAGTTTGATTTTTTCCATTTCCATTTTTTAAAGCTTCAATTATATTAGGAAGCTCCAGAGCTCCTGCAATTGCCAAACTTAAAACAGGCATCCTGTTCATAGTCAAGCCGACCAGCTTGCCGGCAAATAGTCCTGATTTGCTTAATTCTGTTCCTTTTTTTGCAATAAAATTAACGTATTCCCTATTAAATGTTTCTTTTGAAACACCTGCATAATCAACTGTTTTGTTGAAAAAATTAGTCTGTCTTTGTATTCCCAAATAATCATAAATTTTATCTGTAAATTTTAAATCTCCAATAGTTATATCGCTGTTATAAAATATTTTTTTCCCTAATTCAGACTTTTTAAGAGGTTTTTCAAGTAATGTTCCGTTAAAGAATTTGAATTTTGAATAATAACCTTCAGTAGCTTCCGATTTAGCTAAGCCAAATATAGAAAGAACATCTCTGATATCTTCCTTAAGATTTATCAATCCTACAAGTCCAAGACCTGCTGCTTTTACATTATTGTGATTTTCAGCATTATCATCAATTAAAACTATCCTTCTTGCGCCTGGAATAAGACTTGCAGCTCCGAATATTACTTCTTTCACTTCATCTGAAGTATGCGTAAATGTATCTATGCCGGTTTTATTTATTAAATTAATGTCAGCTGCAATTGTTCTTTTGCCATAAAGTTCATTATTTTCAGAACCTGAAAAATTTAAAAGACTTTGCTGAAGCCTTCTGTCTACGCCGGATCTTCTGTCAGCTCCTGAACGACGTTCATTCTCAACAGACAAACTTTGCTGTCTGCGGTCAGTTTTTTGGACAGGTTCAGAAGCACCGACAAAGGCAGCAACATAGTCCGGTAGTCTTCTACCGGGAGATCTTCTGTATTGTGGACAAATGCTTGAAATCCCGTTATCCATATGTCCCCTCATATCTAGTATCTATTTATATAAAAACAAACTAAGGCTAATTATTGCCAAGAAAGAGGGAAATATTACGAAAGATTTTGTGTCATGCTGAACTTGTTTTCACTGCTATCCATGATAATTTGGTAAAAAATTATTTTGGATGAAATTTAACTCTTTACCAAATTAGTTAAATCCCCATAGCATGGGATGACATCTCGCGATATTGTCATACCGCACTTGATGCGGTATCTATTCAACTTTCAAGTTTAAATAATTTATATGTGCTGGCAAGATTGCCACGCCTGCGTTGCAGGCTCGCAATGACATAAGAATATTATTTTACTAGACTTATTCTTTAACCCCGCCCATCATTATTCCTTTAACAAAATATTTTTGACCCAATAAAAATACTCCGATTACAGGAATAACAGAAATTACTGCGCAGGCCATAAGTTGTCCCCATTCAGTAGATTCTCTGAAGCTCCCTTTAAAAACTGCTAATCCAACAGGCAAAGTTCTCATATAGTCAGAATTAGTTACAATAAGAGGCCATATAAAGCTGTTCCAGGTGGTGATAAAAGTAAAAATACCGAGTGTCGCAATTACAGGAAGAGCAAGAGGCAGAGCAATTTTCCAGAAAGTCTGGAAAGGATTGCATCCGTCAATCTTTGCAGCATCTTCAAGCTCTATCGGCATGCCTTTAAACCATTGTCTAAGAAGAAATATCCCAAATCCCCCGAATAATCCCGGAATTATGAGAGCATAGTATGTGTCTATCCAGTGAAATTCTCTCATCACAAAGAAAAGAGGAATAATATTGACCTGCGGAGGAATCATCATTGTAGCTAAAATTATCAGAAATAAAGCATCTCTGCCTTTAAATTTAAGCCTTGCAAAGGCATAAGCAGCCATTGCAGAAACTATAATCTGTCCTGCTGTTGTTAATACTGCAACAATTGTACTATTGAGAAAATATTTCGCAATAGGTATCGCCTGCGACACTTTAAAATAGTTATCTATAGCTATAGGATTTGGTATTAATACAGGCGGATAAGCAAAAATTTGTTTTTGAGTCATCAGTGAAGTTGCGAGCATCCACAAAAAAGGCACAAGCATAGAAACCGCACCGAGAGTCAGGATGATGTAAGCTAAAACCGATTTGAAATTAACTCTTTTTATATTCACTATAATATCCTTGAAAAGAAAATTATATCTTTGAAATATTATACGATACATAATCAAAAGTTTTACAAAAGGGTCTGCGACCCTTAAATCTGAGACCGCTGCATAACTATAAATTTTGTTAAAAAGTTAAAATTTGAGATCGACCCTTGTAAAAGTGAAAGCCTTACAGAACAAGCGAATCGGGAGCGTTAAAAGTGAAACGATAAGTTTCACTTTTAAAAACTCATTCAGGGCTTTGCCTGGTCGTAGCGGCTGTAGGCTGGATATAAAAAAACGATATTTTGGTAGTTATGCATCAGTCTTTTTGTAGCATAATATAATGTCCTGAGAAAATCGGACAGGAAAAAGTAGAAAGTATTTCCTTTCGGTAAAATAGAAGAAACGAAAGGAAAAAAAATGAGTGGAAAATTTAAACAGTACACACCAGAATTCAAGGCAAAA
>JAQVCB010000140.1 GCA_028689995.1 Candidatus Gastranaerophilales bacterium | reverse complement strand
CACACTACTTTATTTCATAATATCAAGATGCATTTTATAGTGAGGTATATTGGCTTCCAGAAATTCTTCTCCCTGAGTTTTAAATCCGAATCTCTCGTAGAATTCCATCACAGAAGACTGTGATGATAAAATCAGTGTTGAAATGCCGAGTTTCTTTGAATAATTTATAATTTCGTTAATCAACACTTTGCCTATTTCTTTTCCTCTGTATTTTGACAGTACTGCTACACGGCTGATCTTTGCAGAATCATCATTAACTTTAAAAAATCTTGCCGTTCCAACAGGTGTTTTGTCTAAAAATGCAAGAAAATGTGTTGCAACTTCTTCTTTTCCGTCTCTTTCATATTTTGGATCAACGTTCTGTTCGTTCGTAAAAACCTGATTTCTTATATCAAAGCAGGCTTGCAGTTCTTTTTTGCTCTTTGCAATTTTAAATTCCAAATTTTCTTCCTGTAAATTCATAAAATTTTTCATTCACCCTCTTTTTAATCTCCTCACTCATTGTTATTTCTTCCGGCCAGTCACGGACAAAGCCTTCTTCTTTCCACTTCTTTGTGGCATCAATACCCATTTTCCCTCCATAACCGGGTAATTGTGATGCATGGTCCAGCATATCTAAAGGACCTTTTGTTATTGTACAATCTCTTGCGGGGTCAACATTGTTGAAAATTTTCCAGCTTACCTCAGAAATATTATGAACATCAACATCAGAATCTGTAATAATAACAAATTTAGTAAACATAAGCTGACCTAAACCCCAGACAGCTGATATTGTCTTGTTGGCATGCCCCGGATAGCGTTTATTAATGCTAATTATAGCACAATTGTGAAAAACTCCCTCCATAGGCAGGTTCATATCAACTATTTCAGGAATAATCTGTTTTAATACAGGTAAAAATATCTGTTCTGTGGCTTTTCCCATATAGCAGTCTTCCTGCGGAGGTTTCCCCACAATCGTTGCAGGATAAACAGGATTTTTTCTATGTGTCATTGCAGTTATGTGAAAAACAGGATACTCGTCAGAGAGTGAATAGTAACCTGTATGATCTCCGAATGGTCCTTCAGTTCTGAGTTCTTCTTGGTCAATATAACCTTCAAGAATTATTTCAGCATCAGCAGGTACTTCAAGATCAACTGTTTTGCATTTCACTAATTTAACAGGCTTTTTCCTTAAAAATCCGGCAAAGATCATCTCATCTATTCCGGGCGGAAGAGGGGCTGTAGCTGCGTAAGTAATTGCAGGATCACCTCCGATAGCAACAGCTACATCGAATTGCGGAGCGGGAGTGCTGCATTGGGGAGGCGATGAGCCTTCACAATGTGAACTTGTTCTTAATTTTAATTTTTTAAATTCTTCAAAGTTTTTTGCTCCGTCATGATGCTTGTGCCAGTGCATGCCTGTAGTTGTGTTGTCATACTTTTGAAGCCTGTACATTCCGACATTTCTTGCTCCTGTGGCAGGATTTTTAGTGACGACAAGAGGCAGAGTAATGAACTTACCCCCGTCTTGAGGCCAGCACTTTAAAACAGGCAGCTTATCAAGAATGGGTTGATTCATGTCTGTAATAACCACTTCCTGACAGGGAGCATCTTTGACTATTTGCGGAAGAAAAGTTCCTACTTCAAAGAGCTTTGGAAGCATTGAAACTTTGCCCATCAGACTGTCTGGAACTTCAGGTTTGAGCAGTTCTTCAATTCTTGAAGCAATTTCTTTTATATTATTTACACCTAATGCCAGATTCATACGATCAAATGAACCAAATGCATTTGTCAAAACAGGCATACTATACCCTTCAACTTTATTAAAAAGAAGGGCTTTGTTGGGAAAATCAATATTTTTACTTGCTCTATCCGTAATTTCTGTTATCTCAAGGTCAGAACTGACCGGAATATTGATTTCCAGTAATTCATTTTTATTTTTTAGAGTTTCTATGAACTCTTTTATATTTTTATATGACATTTTAGAATTATATTTAAACTTAATTACCCAACCTATTTTACTATAGTTCTCCTGTCAAATATTTGTCAATTTATATTTTAATAAACAGTACTTGAAAGAGTAGATAAATGCAGCATAGGTTTAACTTTGATATGTTTTATGTAATAAAACTGCGTCATCTTCCATGACAGGACTTTCGCAAATTATAGCACCCTTTACATTAAAGTCTTTAAAAGCCTTCATAAGGTCTTTATAGTTCATATCGGATTCTTTAAGCATTAAATGTTTTTTTTCACCCTTTGCAGTATATTCTATTCCGGCAATATGGGCATGGAAGTTTTCAAGAGCGTAGTCCCCGATTTCTTTGCCGATTTTTTCAAAAATCATTGCAAATTCATCGTATGTGTTAAACTTTCCGCCTGATCTAGCGTGTAAGTGAGAGAAATCAACGCAGGGAAGCACCATATCGAATTCATTCGACAGTCTTATAATTTCATCAAGATCGCCCCATTGAGTTGCTTTACCAGTAGTTTCAGGGCGCACCCAGATTTTTATATTTTCTTTTTTTAATGTATTAATTATCTCTGACATACCGGCTTTAATCTGACCGTATACTTTTTCTTTATCGCCTCCCATATAGAAGCCCGCATGAAATGTTATGCTGTAGCCGCCGCATGCATAAGCAACTCTCGCTGTATCGAGTATTCGTTTAATGCTGGCATGGATTTTATCCTCTTCCTGAGCGCTTAAATTTACATAATACGGGCCATGTGCTGTTAATACCAAACCCATAGCAGAAGCTTTTTCTTTAACTTCAGCCTGTGTTTTTGCGTTCATATTTACGCCACGGACAAATTCGATTTCCATGCAGCCAAGATCAAGTTCCAATAAATCTTTAAAAGCATTATTATATGTCCTTGGTTCAGTCTTGATAGGAATTCCCGCAGTACCGAACAATAATTTATCCATATTTATACCTTTAATTTTGTAAAATAATAAAAAAATTTAGTAGTGGATAAATACAAACAGATAAATAATTAAAATTAAAATTGAAATTACATCACTTTGTATACATCTGTCATTGCGAGGATTTTGAAGAAATCCGTGGCAATCTTACCAATATTCACTAATTATCTTCTAACTTAATAGGTAAGATCCTTCGACTTCACTTCGTTTCGCTCAGGATGACGACTCTGGGAAATTTTGTCTTATCAGTTACCATTTAACCACTACCAAAAAGTTTATATCAAAATGGATTTATTTAAAATAATTGAATCTTCCTATTTACACGAACAGGAAGGAACAACTACTCCCTGTTTAATTAAAAAGTCTATCTGTTCTTTTGACATTTTCCCGATGGTCTTGCATTCTTCCAAGGAAGATCCTGGTCTTCCGAATAAAAGCCTGATAAGAGCGAATCGTTTGTTGAATATATCACTCATTCCCTGACTTAAACAATTAACGCTTTTTGCGGCCTGATTTGTGTTATAAAGAGTATCAACAGCCAGATCAATTATATTACTGCCTGATTGCAAAGAAGAACATCCTCCGGTTGTTGTTTTACCGGAAAGCCCACTGGATTTGAAGCTAGAAAAAGCGTTACTGGCTTCTCCCAATAATTTAAAAGTATTTTTTAAATTATCTCTTAATTCTTTATCAGAGGTTATTTCACTTATATTTTGTGTTATTTCATTAACATTTGCCATAGAATTACTAAATTCATTACTTTTTAAAATATCTTTAAGTAGATTAGTCGTACAGCTTGCAGTTTTTACAGTTGATTTAATATTTTGTTTTGTTTCAGGATCTCCAATTACTTCATTTACATTTGAGAGAATTTTATTTAGATTAGTCGCTGATTTGGTTCCCTCTCCAATAAGTACTCTAATTTTTGCTCTATTTTCTTCAATTAAAATATTTGCATTATTGGCAAGCTTTTCCATATTTATACTTAGCTGTTCCTGAAGCTCAAATGATTTGTCAAAATCATCAATCATTTTTTGGAGTCGCCCATTTTTTACCTGTTTTCCTATAATTTCCTGAAGATCAGATAGGTCAAAAGGTTTTTCTCCCGCAATAGTGCATCCGTCGCATAATATTTTGGATACCGGCTGTTCAGGATAATATATACTTACAATTTTTTGACCCGTAATTCCCTGTGATTCTATCTTGGCTGTAACATTAGCAGGTAGGATTAAATCCTTTTTATAGATGCTTATATAAACAAGGGTATATCTAAAATCTTTTGAAAAATCTATATTTGACACTCTACCTATATTTACACCCTGATAATAAGCTTGTAGACCTTTTGTAATTGCGCCGGGATCTTTAAATTCAGCTATTATTGTCATAACAGGTCTAATTGCAAAATATCTGAGCCACAATATACTAAATGTAAGCATAGCTAGAGCTATTATAATAAATAATCCAGCTTTATATTCTGCACTTTTTTTTTCAATTTCTTTCGGCATTTTATTTTTCCTTTGAATTAGTCATTTTGTTTTGAATTAGAATTGTTATAACGAATTTCACAGGTTTCTAAAGGCATTCTTTCTCTAAAACTACATGGATATGGAGATTTATCAGTCATAAAATCATCCTTTGTACCTTTCCAGGCTATATGACCACCATCAAGAATTAAGATTTTGTCCGAAATATGTTCGATAGTATTGACATCATGGGTTACAATTATTGAGGTTACACCTATTTGATCTCTTAATCTGATCATATCGCTTTCCAGCTTATAGGCTGTAGCTGGGTCAAGACCTGTACTTGGTTCATCATAGAGGATAACTTCAGGCTGCAGAGCCAGGGTCCTTGCAATACTGGCTCTTTTCTGCATTCCCCCTGACAGTTCTTCAGGATACATTGTTTCGGTATGTTCAAGTCCGACAGTTTTTAAAACTTCTTTTACTCGAGTATCTATTTCTTTGTGATGGAGATGGGTGGTTTCCTGAAGTGCAAGAGCCACATTTTCCCATATTGTCATTGAATTAAAAAGGGCCGGATATTGAAATGTCATACCTAATCTTTTTGCCATTACAATTATTTCACCTGAATCAGGAG
>JAQVCB010000139.1 GCA_028689995.1 Candidatus Gastranaerophilales bacterium | reverse complement strand
CTCATCTTTTCATAATCTCTGCAATTAATGATTCATTAGGGCAGGATGTGAACTCCTGCTCCGAAATTATTCCGAAAAAGTGTGCGGCTCTGAGTATGAGGATGGATGTTCTGCACCGAGTAACCGTAAGGATGATATGGATTGCTGTAATGAGGGTAAGAATATGAGTTATTGTAAGTATTCAGGTTAGAATTATAATACGGGTCGTAATAAGGATTATAATTTTGGGCATATGTCTGGCTCGGGCTCAAATAATTAAAAATTAACGGCAGGGCAATATTCTGGATTATTTCCCAAAAACCGGTTTTTTGTTGAGGGATTTGAGACTGGTCGTTAAAAAATTCGTCTTCCCATATTTCCATACCTCCCAACGAAAAGTTATTATTTCCGGAAGGATAATAATACTGATTTACTCCTCGTGTTACAGATATATTTTCGACAGAGTTTAGCTGATTTATTCTTTTATTCACTGTACCGACCTGTTTTGCACCGAATATCCTGTTTTCAAGCCTGTCAAGACGGTCAGTTACAACATCATTCTCATAAACTTTACCTAATATATTTGATTCCAAAGCTGAAATATTCGTATAAATCTGATTATTTGAAATATTCGAGGATGAAATTATTTCAGAATTATTTGTGGCAGAAAAGCTGAAATCATCCTCTATCAGAGTCGTTTTTAATTTATCAACTCTGATAGACAGAGAATCGTTGGGAAACGTGGTTCCAAAGACCTTGCTCTCAAGTCGGTCAAGCCTTAAATAAATGTTTTCCTTATCAAATTTTTGTCTAAATACGGTATTTTCCATTTGCCCAACAGCGGGATAATCGGTAATAGAAGTATCTTTATCATAAGATTTTGGATTTTGACCTGAATTTTTGGAGTTTTGCGAATTAATGACAATGAATTTCTTTAATCTTTCAATTCTTTGACTTTCGGAGTCATTGAATGTCCTGCCAAATATGGAATTTTCTATGCGATTCAGCCTGACAGGAATACTAACCCTGTTTAATTTTTGATTAAATAATTGTAATTCAACGCTATCAAGATAATTTAAGTCAATTGTGGATGAAAATACAGGTATATTAGACAAAATTAGTAAAAGCAGCATGATTATCATGCTTTTACATAATAAAATGTGCATATATAAATTTGCCTCAGCTCTTTAAGAGTAATAGCAAAACACTATAAATCCAGGGAAAGACTTCTTAATTCCTCGATAGTTGAAATTTTTAGCGCAAAAAAATATGCGAAGTTGAAGCAAAAGCTAGTATACAGTTGATCAATAAAAAATATTAAAATTTTTAAGAATTATTAACAACAACAGGCAATTTTTTTTATGTTTTCATTTAATATATATGTAAATCTAAAAGAGGTTTTAAAATGATAAATTTTAATTTAATAAATAGCATACAGAATAGAAATAATATGAGTTTCGGGAAAAACGTACGTCAGATTGTTGATGAAATACCAAATCCAGAATTAAAAAAACTTACAAAATGGGCTACAAGTCCAAATATTGGACAAGCTGTTGAAGATGGCATCCAAGGTCTACTTGAATACACCAGAAAAGGGCAAGTAGAAAAGCAAGAAGTTACGAAGATATTCAAAAATTTAATCGAATCCGAAGAACTAAAACAAATTGGAAATAGAAAAAATCTATTTTATGGATATGAAGGAATGGAAGATGAATATCCAGGGTATATTCAGGCTTATGAAAAACTAACCGGCATTAGATTGGATGTTACCGTTTAATTTATTTCCAATAACCTTTGAAAGCTTGCTACCAACATAATATCCCAGCCCAAGTCCCATAACTGACAATGCAGGATGGATCGGGGCTAGCAATGCACTGCATAATGCGCCACAGCCTATGCCCAATGTAGTATTTATTAATGAATTAGTAGTCTGTTTTAATTGATCTTTCTTCGGAGCATTGATTATATTGGGAATTTCCAAAACAAACATTGCCAATAGGCTTAATTTGGGTATTCTATATAGAGTTAATCCGATTGTTTTGCCAATTTGAGAACCTTCAAATTTTACATACTTTCTAAGAACGGTTTCTATAGAGCCATCTAAATGTTTTATTTCTTTTTTAAAAGGTTTTTCTTCCCAAGTAATGCCAATAAGAGTTAATATTTTTCTGGCAATAGAGTTTTCGGCAAGTGTACTGTCAATTTCTCTCAGAATAAATCTACCCCAGTCAGATTTTTTTAGCCATTTTTCAATGGAAGTACCTGTAAAGAATCCATATTTAGCAAAATAACCTTGTTCAGCAAGAGATTTTGACTTACCTGAAATTGTCAATATATCCCTTAAATCTTCTTTCAGGTTTATTAGTCCGATCAAGCCTAAGCCAGCAGCTTTAAATGGGTTACCTTTATCGTTATTTTCTTCTACAGGGTCAATACGTCTTAATCCCGGAATAGGGCTGACAGCAAATGCAACCAATTCTTTATGATTTTTGGTAATTGAGGTAAATGTATCTTTAACTTTTTCAATATCCTGCATTAATTTTACATCAAGCGAAGGTCTTTTTAATTCCCTTCTGTCAATTCCAGAACGACAATGAACAGCAACAGGATTATTTTGAGTTCTCCTGTCGGTTTGTTGAATGAATTGAGGATATAGATTATAAATATTTCCTGCCATTCTATCCTTTCAGGGTCATATCAAGTTAAAAGAAATTTCTTCCTCTATTTATATAAAAACAAAATATGTATAAAAATTGCCCTGATTTTAAGAAAATTTAGTACGATATTTTATTCAAAAATTATTTATCGCTGTTTTCTTTTAAAATATCAAGAGCTGTAATTATAGATTTAAGAACGGAATCAAGTTTTTTTTGAATTATTTTATCATCCGTAATCCTGTCATTGGAAGAACCTCGAATGATTTTTTTGTACTTTATGGATTTTTGCCAGTAATTGGCTATTTCAACCAGAGATTTATTTATACCGGTTAATTGTTTATAAGATTCATAATACTTTTCAGGTTTGTTTTCGTATTTTTTTATCAAGTCACTTATGTACAGATTTATGGTATTGGATTTTGCACAGAATAATTGAATATTGATGTTATTTTTATCCTCAATAAGCTGTTTCATACTTTCAAGAAGAGGTATTATCTGGTCCATATCCTTTAAATAATTGCTGTATTTTCCCTGTCTTATTATTATATTCGAATAGGCATCGGAAAAATTCTTTGGAGCCAGAGGCTCAATCAAAGGAGGTTCGGCTTTGACAGGATTTGAAATATTAACTTCATTATTCCGGATATTATCAATCGGCTTCACTGATTCGCCAAGCTTCGGCAAATTACCTGAATATCCATAACTACAGCTAAAAATTGCCGCAAAAAATATTATTGAAAGTTTTACTAAATTTTTTTTCATAAGCATTCTATAAAGGAAAATCAGGAAAATATAAAGAATTTTCCCTGTAATTCAGGTGTGTTGTTTGATGTTGGAATTGCATTCCTATTATTCCTTATTTTTATACTTTTTTCATCGATAAAATATAGTATTTAATAAGTATCACGGTCATATTCCTGAATGATTTTATTATATTCCGGCTGGATTGAAATCTTTTAATGAAGTTATAATATTTAACATTTTGTCATCATCAGGCAGCTCGAGATTTGCTGCCGATAATCTTGCGTAATAAGAGTAATATTCGGCAAAATATTCCTGTATGTTTTTGCTTGAATAATTTGAAATAAACTTGTTTGTTTTTTGAGCCTGCTTATAATGCTTTTGAATTTCTGAAATTATGTCCGGGTCAAGGAAGCACCAGACTTGATGGGCAAATTCGTGAGCTATGCTGGCTGGTGTGAACTTTATTCCTTTTGGAACATTCCATAAGATATCCCTAAGTCTTTCAATCCCCGCGAAAGCGTTATTGCCTCCGATTCCCCTCAGGGTATGATAAGGTATACATCCCAGATAATTTTTATTTTTCAGATATAAATTAGATGGATAATCAGTTAATTTTACGTCTACAGGTACTAACATAAAATGCGAATTAAATTTAATCAATATTTCTACAAAATGCTCCAATGGAGCAATAGAAGCATGGACAATATTTTTTTCCTGATCATTCAATTGGTCGTAATTTTTAAACAAATTCCCGATTTTCGGCGTTACGTTAAAGTCAGATAATACTCTTGTCCCGAATTTTATTTCATATAAAGCCTGAGAAATACCCAGATATGCCGGATAGCAATATCTATTCTTTTTAATGATATTTTTATAAATCTTTATAGCTTTATCAAGATGACCGTTCCTCAATAGCTGTGTTGCCCTGTTATAATCAGGACTTGCATAATCCAGATTATTCAGGTCTTTTGAGAATTTAAACCTGTTAATAACCAGACTGGAAATTCTGTCATATGCGCTCGGATCATTTTCAAATCGGTCTATAAGCAGGAAATAAATTTCCTGCGCCTTTTTTTTATCCAGGCTCTCATAAACAAGAGCTTTAAAGCTTAATAATTCTAATAATTGTTCGGAGTTATTTTCCTGACTCAATTCTATAGCTTTATCCAGATATTTGAGAGAACTTGCGAAGTCTTTCTTTTGATTATACAGAAATGCCAGCTGATAATTTATCCAGATATTTCCAGGATTGTATTTAATAGAATTTTTGAGCGCATTTATAGAAGCTGATACTTTACCGAGCTGAAATAACACAAAACCGTAATACTGCCAGATCCAGGAATTATAAGGGTCTAACTTTGAAGCCATTTGAAGTTTTTCACTTGCATGCTCATATTTTTCCATTTTGGCATAGCAAAATCCGGCTTCGCTCAAAACATGACAGTTATCAGGATCACTGTCAATGAGTTTTTCCAATTTTGTAACAGCTTCCGAAAAATTCTGATTATTTATTAACTCTTTTATATGATCCATATTAATTTTGACTAACGGGAATTTTCACCGTCAGCATTATGAAACCTCAATAAATAATTACTCATATTAAACAGTATTTCATATGTTCCTGCAAAA
>JAQVCB010000138.1 GCA_028689995.1 Candidatus Gastranaerophilales bacterium | reverse complement strand
AGCGATATTACAGCTGCAAAAGTTAATGTAGACAGTAAAAAATTCCTTGAAACAATGGCAAAAATTTATGAAAGAAGCGGCAGGGTTGATCTTGCTCAAGGAATTCAGGATAATATAACAAAATCTAAAAGTAAGGTTTAATCAAAATAATTCCCCGCAGCTTACTGCGGGGTTAATTAATTAAAAATTTTTTTTATAATATTTTTAAAAGAAAACAAAAGCTGGTTTTCATTAGTAGAAAATGAATCAGAATTTTCTTTCATTTAAAATATTTCTGAGATAGGATCGCGATTAATGCATTCCATTGCTATGGATGCATTTTCTGCTACTCTCTTTGGTACATTTGGAATTATGGTAAGTTGTCTTAAAAGATCCAGCGTTCTTTTGAATATTCTGACAAGATCACCTTCGCCAATTTCAAGACCTTTTACGAGTTCATCCCATTCTCCGCCCTGAGCCCAAAATTCTATGAATGGTGACAACTGTGGATTAAGAAGAATCGGAGTTTCAACATTATGATTTTTCTGGATTTTCCAAACTTTTTTCATTATATCCCTTGCGTCGACAAGTTTTTTTCTTGCCATGCCGCTTAATTGAAACTTTGTATACAAACCCTGTTTTGGTTCTTCGGTTGCAACGGCACAAACAAAAGCTGCAAGTTCGCAAGGGGATAAATCATCCAGAATACCGCTCATTATAAGTTCTGCAAAAAACAGCTCATTTTCAGACCTGATGCTGGCAGTAGTGACCCCCTTATTTGTAGGATAATTATCTTTTAAATAGCCCATATCAATTAAAACGTTCATTAAATTTATAAACTGTCTCCAGTAAATATCTTTTTCAAATTCAATAACTTCGCTAATTCTTTTATAACGGCGATTAAATCTTTCTAAAATTTCAAGATTCTTTATGTGTTTTTTGTAATGTTTGCAAAAATTACATTTTGATTTTTCAAGCTTTCTTAAAATATCCTTTGTTTTTATTTCATATTCTGTAACTTCGGGAGCATTTTTTCTTCCTGCTCCTTTTGCCTGTTTTCTTAGGGTATTAGTTATTTTTCTATATTGAATATAGGTATTTTTGAGTTTGTTATATTCGATAATATCCTCATTAGTTAAAGAAAAAGGACATTTAAGATCATTTATATTGTCAATAACTTCTTTAATCTTCGTCTGTTCAGCATAAAGAGGTTTGAGTCTTTCAGTTGAACTGAAATACCCAAAGCTTTTTAAAATAAGTTCCTTTGCATCTTCAAGTTTAAATCTTTGTAATAGATTCAAAACCATAGAATAACTGGGAGTAAATTTACTTCCTAAAGGATCAGACGCTGATGATGCAAGTTCTGCAACTTCATCTGGTGATTGAAATGAAGTTCCGACAACAGTTACATATCCGATTTCATCCATTCCTCTTCGCCCGGCTCTGCCTGACATCTGTAAAAATTCACTAGCCGTTAATATCCTGTGACCTTCATCGGATCTTTTACTTATGGAGCTTATAACAGTGCTTCGTGCAGGCATATTTATTCCTGCAGCCAGAGTTTCTGTGGCAAAAACAACTTTTATAAGTCCCTGCTGAAATAATTTTTCTACTAAAACTTTCCATCCAGGTAGAAGTCCGGCATGATGACTTGCCACGCCAGAATAAAGATATTCCAGATACTTGCTTTTTGACAAATAAGGAGTATCTAAAACATGTTCATCTATTATCTGTAAAAGCCTTCTTTCTTCAAATTTATTTAAAAGTTTTAATTTAGCACATTCTGCCATATTTTCATCACATTTTTTACGGCTGAATGTGAAATATATTGCAGGCAACATATCTTCTCTATGAAGAACGTTTATTAAATCAACAGTAGAAGTTTCTTTTACTTTTTTACCCCCTCTAAATGAAGGCTTTTCAGGTTTAATTTTTGAATTAAGCTTACCGCCGGGCGAAAAAAGAGGCAATATTTTATCGGGATTTTGTTTTGAAAAATAAAAATGTCTGAGCGGTACAGGCCTAAAGTCGGTATTTACAAGCCTTGTTTCTCCATGAACAGTATTAATCCATTCTGTTAATTCTGAACCATTTGCAATTGTTGCAGAAAGAGCAACAATCTGAATATTGTTCGGGCTGTAAATAATGCTTTCTTCCCATACAGTACCTCTTTGCTCGTCATTCATATAGTGAACTTCATCAAGAATAACGTACTGAACGTTTTTAAGGTTTTCTTCAACTTTGCCTAAACTTGTACCATAGAGCATGTTTCTGTAGACTTCTGTCGTCATAACCACAATCTGGCTTTCTCTGTTTATGGATATGTCACCTGTTAAAAGTCCTACTTTATCTTCGCCGTATGTTCTTTTAAAATCATTGAATTTTTGATTACTGAGTGCCTTTAGCGGGGTTGTGTAAAATATCCGTTTGTCATTTTGCAGGGCTTTTTTTACTGCAAATTCAGCAATAACTGTTTTGCCTGCTCCTGTCGGGGCACATACAACTACGCTTTTACTTGTGTTTATATGATCCATGGCTTCAAGCTGAAAATCATCGAGCTTGAAATCAAATCCCAGTTCTTTTTCGTTAATAGAGTATTTTTCCATACTCTCTATTGTAGCATTAACTGATTTTTATTTTTTTAAAAGTATAGTAGAAAAATAAACATTCTTATTTGTTTGATGTATCAAAAATTGTAAAGTCTAAAAATGGTGAAGGAATAAAAACAAATAAGAACTAATTATTAAAAATTCTTGTAATATGATTAAAATATATAATATAATTAAAATATATAATATAATTATATTATATATTTTAATTAAAGGAGGTTGTGAATGTATAAACAAATAAATAAAAAAGCATTTACATTGGCAGAAGTATTGATAACATTGTTAATAATTGGTGTAATAAGTTCTATAGTTATTCCTAGTTTGATTATAGATATGAAAGATCAGCAATACAAAGTGGCATGGAAGAAAACCTATAGTGTACTTTCTCAGGCGTCCTCACTTCAATTACAAGCAAATGCGGGTTCATTTGTAGGTGTTTTTACTAGTAACGGAGATATGCTAAATGAATTTAGCAAATCATTAAATGTAGTTAAATGGTGTTATAGTTCTCCACTTGGTGTATGTTGGCCAAACTCAGTTAGATATCTTTATGGTGGTACCCCTTTTCAACCATCAGCTCAACCTAGTTTTATTTTAAATGATGGTACTATGGTTGCTGCTTTGTTTAACAACACCACTTGTACAAGTACATACAGTAGTTGTGGAGCTTTTCGAATTGATATAAATGGATTTAAAGGCCCCAACCAATATGGCAAGGATCAATATTATATTTGGGTCAATGCTAATAGAATTCTCCCATTTGGATCTCAAGGAGATCCCTATTCTCCTGCGACAACTTGTATTGAAGGAAATACAGATGTAACAAATACAGGCATGGGTTGTGCTGCCAAATATCTCTATCAATAATCTATTCTGTGTTTATTTAATTATTATATTTTTGAGCAGAGAAAGTCTTAATATATTCTTCTTCATCTTCTTTCGATGAAATTTTTCCGTCCACTTTTGTTTGAAGAAGTTCTCTGAAAATTTCTCCAAAAACAGGTCCCGGAACAAGACCTGCTTCTATAAGGTCTTTTCCTGTAGTATAAATTTTTATATCTTTTAATTCAGTTTCAAAAAGGTTAATTTTTTCTTCTATCACAGGATCATCTGTGCATGTCAGAGCAATTAAGACAGATTCTGTAAGATAACCTTCGAGAAGCTCGTAAAGTTCAAAGTTTGTTTTAGCTGTTTTTATTGAATTTGATCTATTTATTAAGCTTTTTGTTCCAAGTAAAATTTCTGTTTCCATTCCTGATAAATAAAGTTTGTTAGAAATATCAATAATTTTTTCATTTTCAAAGTTAATTAATAAGATCCCAAGATAAATCAGCCAGATAAAATCCTTTGAAGTTAATAAATTATAATATTTTAGAACTAAATTAAAACATTTTTCGGATAAATCAACAATATTTTCAGGAATATTTATATCTATAAGATTATAGGCTTTTTCAGCTATAAACATATTAAAACTCTCAATTTTATTGAGATTAAAAGTCTGTTTTATTTCTGATTTTATTCTTTCACCTGCAAGGTTATTAAATAGGTTGCTGTCTATACAGGTTTCAAGAAGATTTTTTGTTGCTTGTTCCAGATTGTAATTAAATCTTGTGCTGAATTTTATTGCTCTGATTATTCTTGTCGGGTCATCAATAAAACTTACAGGATGAAGTATTCGTATTTTTTCATCTAATATATCTTCATAACCGTTTAATGGATCTATTAACTTACAAAAACTGTTTTGATTTAAGGATAACGCCATTGAATTAATTGTAAAATCACGTCTTACAAGATCATCGTAAATATTACATCCTATCTCATCAATAGATGGTAAGCTTGCAGGTTTAAAATAACTTTCTTTTCTTGTACTTGCAATATCCAGTTCAATATTTTCATCGTCTATTAAAAAAATAACCTTTGAAGTCTTAAATTCTTCATGGATTTCTTTAACCTTACAAATTTCGGGATATTCTTTTTGGAGGAATTTGCTGAATTCAATAGCATTTTCTTCAACTGTAATGTCAACGTCAAAAAAATATTGGAACGAGTTACAAAAAGCCTCTGATGCCTGTTGTTCACAGCCATTTCGGCTTTTCTCCACTCCCGTAAAATGATTTTCAAAAGACACAATATTACTGTTTTTTGTACTTATAATAATATCTCTTACTATTCCTCCTATTAAATAAATAGGAAGTGATATTTTATCTGCTGCTGTGTAACAGTATTTTAACGCTTTTTTTATTTTACAGGGAATATTTTTCTCATATTCTTCCCTTAAATATTTTTCATTTGCATTTGTAAAAGTACTTTTATCTAAAATTAAATACTGAATATCTTTTTTATCTTTTCCGACAAAAATTCCTTTATTAAGACCGGGTTTGAGATATTTTTCCAACTCTGATTCGTTTATATTATTAATATTTATGTCTGCATTATATGTTAAAGTTGCTATGAGATTTATTGAATAATTATCCAGATTAAACCTTAACACTTTTATCAGGTCTTCTTTAGTAACAAAGCTTATTACTTCTCTGTTTTCATCAAGAATTCCAAGACAACAATCC
>JAQVCB010000137.1 GCA_028689995.1 Candidatus Gastranaerophilales bacterium | reverse complement strand
CATGGGTTGCATCAGCAGTAATTTGTATAATGATATTAATCCCTGTCTTATTAGATGAAAATAAAAAATTCCGCTGTAAAATATAAATGCGAAGCGGTTTTATGTAACTCGTTCAAGCACGAAGCGAAAACGTTTAAAATAAAAGGCAGGAAGTTAAAATTTCCTGCCTTTTTAATGTTAAATTTTTGCCAGTTCTGCTTCAGGAAGAATAAACCAGAATTTTGATCCTTTTCCTACTCCAGATTCAAAATCTATCTGGCCTTTATGAAGTTCAATAATTTTTTTTGTCAATGTCAGTCCAAGTCCTGTACCTTCCTGTTTTCTTGCATAAGAAGAATCAATCTGCATAAACTGAGAAAATATTTTATCCCTGTCATACTCTGAAATTCCAATTCCTGAATCCTGCACTTCCACTTTTAAATTTCCATTTTCAAATGTTGTAGCTATATTTATTTTGCCACCATCCTCTGTAAATTTTATTGCATTACTAAGCAGATTAAACATTATTTGCTTAAATCTTCTTATATCTGCTTTCATATATATTTCTAAAAGATTTAACTCAATGGATATATTTTTCTCCTGAGCCAGAGCATATAACATGCAAATAGTTTCCTCAATAGCTTTATGCGAAGAAAATTTTTCGTACCTGAGTTCTATATTGCCGGATTCTACTTTTGAAAGATCAAGTATGTCATTAACCAGCCTTAATAAATGCTTTCCGCTAATAGTTATATTATTTAAATATTCTTTCTGCTTTTCTGAAATACTGCCATAATTTGGATTCATAAGCATTTCCGAAAAACCTATAATGGCATTTAGAGGAGTTCGGAATTCATGGGACATACTTGCTAAAAATTCACTTTTTAATCTTGTTGCTTCCTGTGCCTTTGTATAGAGCGATGCTTGCCTGATAGCAACGGCAACTTGACCTGCTATATCTTCAAGTATCTCTATATGACTTGTTTTCCATTCTCTTTGATATTGTATTTGATGAAGAGAAATAGCTCCTAATATCTCTCCTTTATGAATAATTGGCGTAACTGCAAAAGATTTTGTATCATATTTTTCAAAATAAATCTTTTGATATTCATCAGTTATTACTTCTTTTAAGTCATTTATTACAATAGTCTCTTGGTCTTCAATCAGCTTCTTATACCACTCTTTTGATGAATTTAAAATGCAAAACTTATCAGTAATTGGAGAAATATCTTCATTGGCTCTGTAAACATTAAATATGCTAAACTCGGCCATTTCCTTGTTGAACAACGTAACTATACACCTATCAACTTTTAAAAGTTTTCCAATTTCTTCTACCGTAGTTGAAAGAACTTTATCTAAATCCAGATATTCTCTAATGCTGTCAACTATCCATTTAACAATTCTTTCTCTTTCCTGTTGTTCAAAAATCTTATTAATATATTCCATCAACTCTTCTTCTTTTAAAAAAAGCATTTTATTTTGTTTTTCAAAATCCTCTTCTTTATCTTTTAATTTTTTATGCAGTTTTTCCAGTTCAAGATCTTTGGAACTCAAGAGATTATTCAATTCTGTAAGTTTGAATTGACATAATTTTTCATCAGCTCGTTTTTGATAACTGCTTTTGAAAAGTTTTATAAAATTATCGAATAATGATTTTGTCATAATTTCCTTGCATCTATTTATTTATACTTATAAGAACGAGTTTGGTTAAAGCCTCCAAAGCCTTGCTAAACAAGCCGTTTCGGCTTTAGCCATGAATGAGATTCATAGGCCTGCGCGAAAGCTGATCGCTTCCGCTTCAGCCTTTTCATTTCCCGCTCCGCGCAGCACTCCCGCTTTGCACGAGCCTTTTACAGTTATAATTGGATTTTACAGTTTTTAACAAGACAGGCTCTAAGTTCAAATTAATAACTTTTAATTATAGAGTCCTGATTAATATATTGTCAAAATATATTAATCAAATATCATAATGATAATTATATTATAATTTACAGCTTTTATATATGCAAAATTTAGATATAATATCAATCAGCAAGGTTACTATCGCCAAAAGCCTTTTGTAACCTTATTATTAATTTCTAAAGTAAAGAATTGTATCAGATAGAGGGATAAACTAGCAAACTTATTTCTTTATCGACTTTATTAGATTAAATAGAAGAAGACAAAGAAATACACAAAAACAATAAAACATGGATTCATCAGGCAGAGTTAAAAAATTAGAAACTGTTTTTAGTTAATGGATATATAGCTGGCATAAGGAAGTTATTTACTAATGGCCATTAATGAACTAAATATAGGAAATAAACTACAACCAACCAGAAAAGTCTGGACACATGAGAATAATATCGCACATGGATCGGACTGTAACTTTGACAAGAAAGCCCATATTTTAAGTTATGGCGGACATGTAAACAGTAAAACCAAATACAATTATATAAATAAAGAGCCTTTAAAAGATAATTTTGGAACAAATGTAACTTTTAAAGGCTTTTCTGTTTCCAACCTAAAAAAAGAGTTTCTTTCCACAAAACCCATATATGACAGAGCTTTTCAAGAAGGAGCCAAAACTAAACTAAGTGATTGTCTTGAAATAATCCATAAAATTGATCCTGATCATCTGGATGAATTTGCAGGTTATATTAAGGCATTTGCTGTTGAATTAGTCAAAGATAAAGAAAAATTCCATAAACCGATGCCAAAAAAATGCAGAGAAAAACTTGAACAGCTTGCAAATCATGATGCTCTAAAAGACAGTAACTCCCTCAAAGAATTGGTTGCAAAAGCTGTTAACGGAGATAAAAATGCTAAAGAAACTATAAATATTATAGGGGAATCACTGGCTGATCTTCCAAGAAAGACCAAACTTAAAAGAACATGTGATACATTTACTGATTTATTTGTGGATCCTGTCAAAAAATTATTTGGAGGAAAACCACCTCACGATGATTTTAAAGAAGTAAATGACAATTATTCAAGATTCATGGGCGTAATCGATGCAATCAAAGATCTTAAAGAAGATAAATTAAAAGATTTAGAGATAATAAGCATTATTCGTAATGATTTTTCCAAGAGACTTGCTGATACTAAAGCTAACTTCAAAACCGCATCTGCTAATTTTGGAAACAGGCTTGTTTCAGGCTCAATAACTGCTGCTTATCTTGCAATTGACCAATATAACGGAACAAGGCTTCTTAATGACGATCCTAATATTTCAAAGAAGGAAAGAAACACCAGATTGAGACAGGAAATGTTCAGGGTAGTGCTTACGGGATACATGACCTATGGAGTAATGGAAGTTTTCAAGGAATCCTGCAATAAATCAATGAAATTTGCTCTATTCTCTTCAATGGCAGTTGTTGGATTCTGTGAAGCAATCGGCAGAACTCTTGTTGGAAAACCTATATATCCTGTTTCAAAAGAAAAAGCAAAGCAATTAAATATCGAAGAACAAAAACCCAAAAACGGACTTGCTGCAATGCTTGGAGGGCTACTCTCAAAGAGTGCCGCAAAGGCTGCTGAAACAAAAGCTGTTAATACTACTAAAACTAAAGAATCTGTACCTGCTGCAAATCTTAATATTATTCCTGCTCAATCTTCAGCAACAAAACCAAATATGAATAACTGGCTTGACAATAAAACAGAAAATTCGTCACAGGTTTCTTTTTCTGGAGGTATGTCCAATATAGGAAAATTTGCCAAAAAAGTTTTTATTGACGATAAACCAATGATACCAAGAGAATTTAATGTTGACGAAGTTAGAAAAGCTCTTGGAAAACTTAAAGAAGCTTATAAAGAACAGGCTGAATTTTGTGAAAGCACTATAAATACTCACCTCGGCATTGGAGACCTGAATTCATTAGACAAAGATGCAAAAATCTCCATAGGAAAACAAGAAGATAAAACAGCAGCACTTGTTAAGAGTTTTATTGTTCCGCTTATCTGGGTTAAAAACTTCTTTAAAAATATTCCTGCAAATTTACGAAAAATTGGAGAATTTCTGCATATTGTAAAAAAAGCTCCTGCCAAAAATATTGATTTAAATAAAAAAAACGTAGAGACAACAGGAAATATAATAGAATTTGTAATTAAAAATAAAGGTTTATCAATAAAAGACCTGAAATGTAAACTTAAAAACGGTTTTGGAGCAAACGTTTCAAAGAAACAGCATTATGATCAAACAACATACTCCCTTTATAACATGAATATTGCCCGTGGTATTACCAGTGCTTTCCTGATTTCAGATGCTTACAACCTTACAATGCAGTATAGCGACGGGGATGAAAAATTATCCGGCAAAAGAGGGACACAAAGACTCTTTCAGGAAATAAGCAGAATATTATTTTCAGCTTATATACTGAATATGACCAATAATATATTTACAAAGCAAATTAATAAAAGCATTTATGGAACATTAGGAGTAACAGCACTAAATGTTATTTTAAATGAAAATATCTCGAGAACCGCAGTAGGACAGCCTGTAATACCTAAAACAAAAGCTCAGCTTGAAGAAATCCAGAATAATAATCATTCAAGCAGAAATCCTGTCCTCCGCTTTATTGCCAAAGCAACGGGAAGAAAAAATACTCTTGTAAAACCTCAAACTGATAATCAGGTCAATATTGCACAAACACAAGCAAATACACAAATACCAATCCCCGCAAATACAACTGTTTTTACCCAATTTATTCAAAAGCCCTGAACAATACTTAACTTTTAAATAAAAGTTAAGTATCATTACCAAATAAAACCATTCTTTTTAAGATATTTTAAGTATGGATAATTATTGATATTACTGGCTTATAGCATATATTGCTTATTAACTCTGTATAATATTTCTTTAAAAAAATTTATTATGGTATATTAAAATTAGAGAACTTGGATGTTGTGAGGGATGGTATCTATTTATGAATACTGAAGGAGCCAGAACACAAGGGGTTGAAAAAACTTTTTCTCCGGACGAAGTTAAAAGAATTTTAAACAGTGATAATCATGAAATTCAGCGTCTTTGCAGGGAAGTTTGCATATCTCCTAAAAAAGATAATTTAACAGGGAAAACTTTTTTTCTAAGAAATGATGTTGAAATTCTAAGAAAAATCAAAGAACTTCATAATAAAGGCCAACAAGTAATGGAACGACAGCAGTCAATCAGTTCTACTGCAATGATTACACCAAGACATG
>JAQVCB010000136.1 GCA_028689995.1 Candidatus Gastranaerophilales bacterium | reverse complement strand
CTTTTTCAAAAGCATTTGCCTGACTTGCAAAGGTCAGGTCTTTTGGAGTATATCCTGCTTTAGTTATGATATCTTTAATTTCGGCAGATGAAATTTTTTCAGGAATGTATTTTATGCTGGCTTTTGACGCTGCAAAATTAACATTTACCTTATTGATTCCATCGGCTTCTTTGAGTCGTTTTTCTATGCCGACTGCGCAGCTGGCGCAGTGCATTCCTTCTATATAAATTTCTGTATATTTTTCGTTCATAATGTGCATATTATAATAGCAACCCGTTTCATAAGTAAATTAATAAATTGTGGTATAAAAATTTAATCAGGGTAAAAAATACACCCCGGTTTTGCCGAGGTGTATAAAAGAGGTATATTTTTAGGATATATTTAGAGGAGTTTGTTTCCTGATTAAGGGCTCAGGACGCCCAGTCTTTTTATGTATTATTGTTCTTTTAAGCTTTCATTTGTTTATGAGCGACTTTTACTTAAAAAATAGCTTCCTATTCCAACTGCAAGCCCTGCTACAAGTCCTACACCTGCACCTAATAATGTACCAGGTCCGGGTACAATTGAACCTGCTGTAGCACAAGCTGCTACGGTACCTATGACAGTTCCAGTTATAGCTCCACTGACGGCACGATCAGTAAAAGTATTGTCATCTTTCTCTATTTTTGCTAATTCAAGCGGTTTGCCCGTGTCTTTAATGAATTTTTGATTTACTGCTTCTTTTTCTTCATCCGTCAGTCCAGCTAGAATTGCTTTAATTTGTGCATTATCTGTGCCTGCTAAACTATCAAGTGAAAAAGAGCTTTTTCCCATATAATATTCTATTTTGGCCGTAGCATCTGTGACCTTACTGGATGTGCCCTTTAATAAGTCTACTTCAGTTTGTTTAAGAGATGCTTCATTTATTCTGTTTTGTGATGCCATAGTTTCGTCATAGTTTCTCTGTGCAGCAGGAGTCAGTTGGTTATATTGATCTTTTGTCATATAACTGCTACCATAACTGCTACCATAACTGTTGCCATAAGAACTGCCGTAATTTGCTGACCAACCCATAGCGGTATAAGGAGTTGAATAGTTTAAGTCTGAATATTGTGGAATAGGTGCTGATGGAATACCATAAAGAGGTATAGATGAATAGCTGCTGCTTGTGTTAATGAGTGGAGTTGGCAGATAATTGCTGCTACTAAAAATAGAAGTCTGATTACTTCCGGAATTCTGTTCCTGTAATGTAGTATTAGTTGTTGTCGTAGTATTAGTTACTTCCTTGCCTGTTACTGGGTCAATTGCCATAACATTTCCTCCCCTATTAAAATAATTTTATTTATTTTTCCCCGTATTAATAAAAAAACAAATGACTTGTAAAAATTTCCTTTTTTTGGTGATTTATTAAGTTATATTAAGGTTTTTTTTATAAAAATGTTTAAACTCCTTATTTCAAAGAGTTTTTTATCTTGTTATAAAAAGTTCCGGTTTTATATAAAACCGGAACTTTTTAATTTATTGAACAGACTTTTATTTTTTGTCAGTCGATGTTTGTGCTGAAGTATTTAGTAAATTCAGGATTTGATCTGATAAATCAGTTCCACCGTATAAAACGCTTGATTTTACAAGAACTACATCAAGTTTATTTGTTTTTGAAACTGTTTCAATAGCTGAAAATATATTATCCTCAATTTGTTTCCATTGTTTTATTTGAGCATCTTTGAATTCATCGCTTTTTGTTTTAAATTGTTTAGTCAGTTTATTTTCGAGATTTTTCTTTTCAACCGGTGATGTAGCATCTTTCAATTGTTTTTGGGCATCAGCAAGAAATTTTTGCAATTCTGCTTCTTTAACTTTTAAATCAGCTGATACGTCCTGAGCTTTAGAATAGTTATTAACAACTCTATCTAAATCAACTACTCCAACTTGTTGAGCAAATGCATGCAGACCGGATAAACCTATAGTAGTTACCGCTGCAAAAACAATTAAATACTTTTTAAAACTCTTCATTTTAAATTTTCTCCTTCCTTATATCAAGATTGTAATATTTAACTCAAAATTCATATAGTTGTTATCAGTTATTCTATAAACCAATTTTTTATTAAGTATAATTATATAGCTATAAAAATTTAAAATCAAAGAAAAATATCCTTAAACAAACAATAATAATAAATATATAGTAAACAAACTGCGTAAGTTTACATAACAATAACTTGTAATGTAATTTCGTTCTCTTTATTTCTGTTATGCAGTATTAGTTATCCTGCCCAAATCCAAAGGTGAATCTTCCGCCTCTTTTGTTTCCTGCTCCAACATAACTGATTGGATATCCATAATCAACTCTGATGGGGCCCATCCCAGGTACAACAACTCTTAAGCCAAGTCCTGTAGAAATGGCATAACCGGGTCTGTTATACAGGGTATCCGTAATAGATCTGTTAAATATAGTACCTGTATCTATAAATGCAGCAGCTCTCATATCTCTAAAGAAGCCGATTTTTGTTACTTTATCAATAAACGGTATTGGAGTTCTTAGTTCAGCAGAACCCATCATAAATCCTGTTCCTGTACCTACATCACCTTCATAAAATCCTCTTATAGTGTTATAACCGCCTAATCTAAATGCTGCAAATTCAGGCATGTCACCAATGACCTTTGATCCGAGTCTTCCTGACAGAGTAATTGTAGATTTTTGTCCAACAGGTATATATTTTCGGGTACTTACGGTAACCTTGCCAAATGTGCTTGAATCGCCTGATATTGCAAATGATTCCTTAAATCCGGCTGTATTATACCACCCGCTTGTGGGGTTGATGTAGTTATTTCTTGTATCATAAACAACAGAAGGTCCTAATGATACAAATGTACCACCGCTTAGCTGTTTAGCTCTTTCTTTAATGTCTACTCCCTTGGTATTATATAGATTTTTTATTTCATCATAATTGCCTTCTTTGATATTAACATTTTCAAATCCTGCTGAAACACTTCCTGCAAGATGAGGTATTTTTTTGATAGGTCTTGCAATTTCTATTTCTCCACCAATTCTTCTTTCAATACCAAGAGGAATCTGATAACTCGCATAGTCTCTTGCAAAAGCTGTTGATGAAATAGAATTAAGAGTATTTCTGAATCTTGGTTCTACAAAGTTTGCTTCAATTTGGAGAGATGCCCTTCTGATAATATCTCTATCTTGAAGAAGTGCAGCACTGCCTGCTAAAAAGTTGAGTGAAAGTTGCTGGCCAAGTCCTCTAAAATTATTATCAGCATAGCCAACCATTCCGAATAGACCTGACCCAGTATCAACGCCACCTCCAAGAGAAATTGAACCTGTTCTTTTTTCATCAACTTCTATTGAAACACTATATTTATTTGGATCTTTAGCAGAAGCCGAGATAACTCTTCTTACATCTGAAAATGCCTGAGAGGTATATATTCTGGTAAGATCCTGTTTGAGAATATTTTCGTTATAAGTCATGCCGGGTGCGGTATACATATTTCTTTTAATTATAAAATCCTTAGTTTTAGTATTTCCGGTTATTTTAATATCATCAATAATACCTTCATTTATTTGCATATTGATTGTACCATCCGGATCATCAGTAATTTTCTTGATTCTTGAAAGAATATAGCCCTTTTCTGCGTATAATTCTTCTATTTTTTCAACAGATCTATTTAGTTCAGCAATGTTTTGGGGTAGTCCCGCTTGATTTTTAAGTATATTATTGATTTCTGAAGTTGTAATAACATTGTTTCCTAATATATTAAATCCTGTAACAGGAACATTTTCTTCTACATGTATTTGTAATTTTATTCCGGTAGTGGAAGATTGAGGAACAGCTTTAATTCTTTCAGTAAAATAGCCCATATCGTAGATAGTTTTCAAATCTCTTTGAATGAGCTCTCTATCGAATTTTGAACCTTTTTTTGTAGATAATTTAACAAGAATTGTATCTGATTTTACAAGGTTATTGCCTGAAATCTCTATGTCTTTTATGGTAATGCCTTCGTCATAAGTTCTATCCTGTAGGGTGTTTAATTTTTTAGGATCAATTTTCCCTGCCTCGATAAGAGGTTCTTTTTCTTCTTCATCCTTTGAATAACACACCAGATTCGTATTTAAAACTGTTAATAGGCATAATGCCAATATTATCATGCTGTTTCGGGTAATTTTTTTCATAATAAGGCCTTTATCCTCAACTATATAATATGTATTATTAACCTGACAGTCAGGTTAATGAATTGTACTGCATTATAAAAAAAAGATCAAACGGTCATATAAATTTATTGTTTTAGCTAAATTTTTTAATTTAAACTTTTCTTTATAGATTTATTATATGTGGTTTTGAAATTTTAGAATAGAAGTATTTTTTTAAATGATAAAATAGTTAGGTAAGCTAAGTTAAAAGGTTATTGACATGGAATACTGTTTAATACTTTCAACAACTTCAAATATTAATGAGGCAAAAGTTATTTCGCGCTACCTTGTTCAAAATAAGCATGCAGCTTGTATTAATATAGTTCCCAAAATAGTTTCTATTTATAGCTGGAAGAATGAAATCTGTGAAGAAGAAGAATTTTTACTCGTTATAAAAACAAAAAAAACATCTTTTGATGCTGTGAAAGAGGCTATATTAAAATTGCATTCATACGAGCTTCCTGAAATTATAATGGTGCCTGTCGAAATGGGTTATGAAAAATATCTGGGCTGGATTGAAAAAGAAACAAAATATAAATGAACGAGTTTAAATTTCAGAAGTCTTTCCGATACCGCACACCATTTCACAACTGTTGTTTGAAAACTTAATTTATTTCGAAAGTGGAAAATGAGTTTGAACTGTATTGAAAAAAAATTATTTGACGAAAAAAAATTCCTTGATTTTCTTGTAGCTCAGGGAATAGTTGTTAAAACTAACACCAGAGCCAGAGGAAATCTTGGTATATGTTATAAAAACCGGATTGATATTTCAAAAAAAGTTGAAAAAGGAAGAAGAATATCAGTTTTAGCTCATGAATATGCTCATAAGATTCATTATGATTTAGAAAAGAATTCTTTTAGTATGGGCGGATCCCTTGAAAAATTGTTTGATAATGAAGATATTGCAGAAATTCGGCATGAACTTGTTAAAGTAACTCAATTTGTCGATGAAAAATCGAAATTCCTGGAATTTGAAAGTCAAAAAGCTCAAATATATTCAGAAATTAAATCGTTGGAA
>JAQVCB010000135.1 GCA_028689995.1 Candidatus Gastranaerophilales bacterium | reverse complement strand
TTTTGCCTTGAATTCTGGTGTGTACTGTTTAAATTTTCCACTCATTTTTTTTCCTTTCGTTTCTTCTATTTTACCGAAAGGAAATACTTTCTACTTTTTCCTGTCCGATTTTCTCAGGACATTATAGCCAATAAATATTTTTTGAATTTTTTCTTATCAATGTGGCAAGATAGAAGTGGTAAGATAAAATTTAGAATATGATTGAGCCAAAACATTGGACTCATGATTAAATCCTCCCTTTATCCACATTGTGGCTCAGGGAGGATTATTTTTTTATACTGTTTTTTCATTCCAAAAGTTCTAGTTAATTGACGTTTTCTTAATTTTTGGTTGGATAAAGTTTTATAGAAATATCATTTAACGAAAACTTTTTTGAATTAGTATGCTGGTGCATAAATACACCTTACTTCTAACTATAATTAGTATAAGGTTATCATTCTGATTATTTGATTTCTACGGATACACGGGTAATATGCCTGATTTATAAATAGATAGATTATTTAGCCCAACATTTTTTTAATGGTATTTATAAGTTCTTCCTGATTAAATCCACCCTTCGTGATGTAAGCATTTGCGCCAAGATCAAGACCTTTTCTTTTATCTGCTTCTGAAACAAGTGAAGTAACGAGGATAATAGGAATATCTTTAAACCTGTTATCCGTCCTTAATCTCTCTGTTAACTCAAAACCATTTATTTCAGGCATTTCTATATCTGATAAAACAAGATCAAATTTTTCGGAAATAAGTTTTGTAAGCGCATCAAGACCATTAACTGCAACTGTAACATTATATCCGGCTGATCTTAATATATTTCTTTCAAGAATTCTTGTAGTAACAGAATCATCAACTACAAGTATATTCTTTTTAACAATAGCAGTATTGCTCTGTTTGTCAATAATAAGCTGTTTTTTAGTCATTCCAAAGCTTGAATAAGCAGATTTTACAAGATCATTTACATTTATAATTAAACATAGTTCACCGGAACCAATTGTTGTAACACCTGCAATATTTCTAACTCTTAAAAGAGGTGGGGTAAGATTTTTGTGTAAAATTTCCTGATCTCCAAGTAATTTATCAATAATAAATCCTACCTGAACATCTTCGGCCTGAATAATGACAACAACAATTTTTGCATCTTTTATTTTTTCTTCGGGCATTTCCAAAATTTTTGATAGTTTACAAACAGGAATGGTTTTATTTTCTACAATAATTGTTTCCTTCCCTTCCTTAAAGAAAATTTCTTCAGGTTTTATTAAAAGAGCTGACTTTATTGCAATTGTCGGAATCGCAAATGTCTGATTATTTACCCTGACAAGAAATGACTTAACTGTAGCCATTGTAACCGGCAACTGGATTGAAACTTTGCAACCTTCGCCAAGTGTCGATTTAATATTAACTTTGCCATTCATTTGAGTAATTTTTGTATGAACTATATCAAGACCAATCCCTCTTCCTGAAATATCTGTAACAACTTCACCTGTTGAAAATCCCGGCCAGAATATAATATTCATGATCTGATCATCATTCATCGACTGTAACTCTACTTCAGAAAGAAGCCCTTTTTGAACAGCCTTTCTTTTTATTGCTTCCAGGTCTATACCTCTGCCATCATCAATAACTTCGATTAAAACCCTATTTTCAAGGTGATAAGCTGATAAAAATATTTTCCCCTGCGGATTTTTACCATTTTTAATCCTGATCTCAGGAATTTCAATGCCATGATCGATAGAATTTCTGATTATGTGCATAAGAGGAGATTTTATTTCTTCAATAATTTTCTTATCAACGCTTGTTTCACTACCTGAAATTACAAGTTCTATGTCTTTATTTTTTTCTCTTGCAATATCTCTGACCATTCTGGGAAACATGTGAAATATTGTTGCGAGCGGTAAAACCCTTACACTCTTTATTTTTTCTTCAAGCTCATTCACTATAAGGTTTAATCTGGCGTCATCTTCCTGAATTGTTTTATAAAGAGTATTTATTTGATTCATTAAACCAACAAATCTGGAAGAACTTTCGTCAAAAAACGAATAAATATTTTTGTTCTGAGAATAATTAGAAGTCCCAGCAGGCAGGTCACCTGTGTTTATAGGCTTTCTGTTAATATACTTAATAAGCTGTTTAGCTTTATTCCATTCTCTGTACCAGTCTTCAACTGAATTACTGATTTTTCCAATTTCAGTTAAATGGTCTTTTGCTTTTATTTTTGAAATAATCAACTCTCCGACCTGGCTTACGAGCTGATCAAGCTTATTTGTATCTACTCTCAATGTTTTTATTATTGTACTATCTGTTGATTTAGCATTTTCATTAATGTTTAAGGATTCAATATTATCTTTTGACAGAATTTCTGTTTGTTGACTGACAGGAGAATAGTCAACTTTAGAAAGATTATCTGTGTCTTCAGTTTGATCATTTAGAGAAGTTCCCTGTTCAGGTTCTGAAAGCTTTAACATTTGAAGTAAAATCTCCAGACGCTGAACTATCATCTTTGGATCTTCTGTCATCTCATTTTGAGGAAATAAAAGCATATCAGTACATGTATTAAAGCTCTGCTTAATTATTTCAATAATCTCAATGCTTGGTCTTACACTGCTTTCCTTTGAAAAATGAATAATTTCGAGAATTTTTTCAAGAATTTTTTTAATACTATTATCTATTTGTAAAGATATTATTTGTTCTAACTTTTCCGCAATCGCATCTGCTATAACAAGAGAATCAATGGAATTATTACTCAAAGACATTAAATTATCATTTATATAGGTTATATTTGAGTTAATGTCCTTGTTACTATCTTTTATGAGAGTTTTTTCAGGATTGTTAAATTTCGGGGCATTTTTTTCCAGATTTTTAATAAAATTATTAAAATCTTCTTCTATTTCCTGAACTTCCGCTGGTATTAAAATGCCGCTCCCATTAATTACACCGTTTAATTTTATCCTTAAATCGTGAGCAATTTCTTTAATTTTGCAATCCTGTAATTTTTGCGCCTCTTCGTCAAGACTAACAAAATATTTGTTTAACTCAGCAATTGCATCTGTGTTTACGGAAGACTCACTTAAAGATTCTATACAGGCTTTTATAGATGGATTAATTGTATTGCTGAATTCATAAACCTGTTTAAAAGATTTCAGATCACTTTCATTAATTACCACAGGCTTTTCTACAGGGAGTTCTTCAATTTTTTGATGTCCTACGAGCATTTCAATATCTTGAAGCTGAGAAATTGTGGTACTTATATCTGCTGTAACAATTCTATCCTTGCATTGAGCTTGCTCTTCTATAATAGATGCGATACAATCTACCGATTTGCAGAGTATATCTATTATTTGAGCAGTAATAACGAGTTTTTCATCTTTTGCAAGTCCAAAAATATCTTCCAGCTTATGTGCGACAGCTTGAATATCAGTTAAACCAATCATTCTTGCTGCACCTTTTATACTATGCGCTTCTCTGAACAATTCAGCAATAGCGCCGGAATCTTTGGGATTAGCTTCTAACCTTAAAAGATTCTGGTTTATTTTTTGTACCTGCTCTTCGCCTTCTTCTCTGAAGATATTTATTATTTCTTCAAATTCTTCCGGGAGAAAATCCATCATTATACCTTAATTTTTATAATCAATTTCTTTTTGTTCACTATTTCCGACAATAGTTTCTTTAAGTGATTTTGATATATTAAGAAGAGTATTTAAAGTGACAAGATTATTTTTAATACTGCTTGCGGATTCATTCATTCCCTGATTGAGAAGTGTAAATACTTCTGAAACTTCAGATGTACATATTGACTGATTATTGGCAGCATTAACAATACCTTCAACTGCCTGAGCAGTTTCAATGACTGTATTACGTAAAACATCAATGCTTGTTGCTATTTGATGGGCAAGATTAACGCCTGATTCAATTTCTTTTGTACCTTCTTCCGTTGCCATAACGGTTGAATTAGTTGCCTGTTGAATATCATGAATAAGTGAAGATATTTTTGAGGTTGCCTGTTTACTCTCATCTGCAAGTTTTCTGATCTCACTTGCTACTACAGCAAAACCCTTTCCGTGCTCTCCCGCTCTTGCGGCTTCAACTGCTGCATTAAGAGCTAACATATTTGTTTGTTCCGTAATATCTTCAACAACTCCGATTATGCTTCCGATTTGCTGGGTATGTTCACTTAATTCCAGAATTAATTCAGCAATTATTTCAATTTTTTGCTTTAAAGTATTCATTTTTTCAATATTTGCTTTAACGGCTGTCTGTTCTTTACTTGAGAATCCGAGAGCTTCCTGAGATTTGTCGGCTACTTTCTGAGCACTGATTTTTGATTGAAGAGATGAGGCATTTAATTTTTCAAGAACATCAGACGCTTCGGTTAAAAGTTGTAAATGTTTATTAACAGCGTTTGCCTGTTTTGTAGTTTCTGTTATGACCTCATTAGAAGCTGAATTTGTATGCGCAACAGCATTGCAAACAGGATTTGAAAGAGTGCTTATAACCCAGTTTCTGAGATAATTTGTTATTACTATGCCAATAATGGCTATTATGATAAGGATTATCATTAAATCTAACGGCATAGCTTTTGATTTATATAGACTTATAACTGCAATAAAGGTAATTAATGATAAAATGATCTGATTTATTCTGGTTTTAATTTTAATTTTTTCTTCTAAATTTAAACTCTTAAACATTTTTTTATATTACCCTCACTCTTTCATACTAAATTGTAACGAGTTATGTTTTCAGTCCATGCCGGCGAAGCCGTCCTTCCCGAAAAGCAGCAAAGCTGCACCATTCTGTTCACATTGGGAGGATTGAATTTAAAGATATGTGCGTTAGCACCTCCCTGCTCCGCCATGCCATTTTCTAATAATTTATAAAATCCGAATTGATTTTTGGTACTGGTGTATTTAAATTTTACTTAATATTTAGATATTATGCACCTTTTATTTTTATTTAGGTTTAATACCTCCAGGTTTATTTTGTTAGAGATTCAATATTTCTTTGTTATACCTAGTAGTTCTGATGTCAGGTCGTGGATTGTTTGATATTTTCATGTGACAAATTTATAAAACTTCAATTATACTAGGTTTTACTATATAATACCTTATAAGAGCTTGTTGCAATAAGAAAAAATATTATGAAAAATAATTTAATTGTAAATAATAATTCATCTATCACAACAGAATTATATATGACTTTTAGTCTGTCCGACAGGATTTATGCATT
>JAQVCB010000134.1 GCA_028689995.1 Candidatus Gastranaerophilales bacterium | reverse complement strand
AAAACAAGTAACAGATATATTTTTATTTTCTTCATTTCCAGCTTATTTCCAGTAAATTAATAACTAAGACTGATGCATAACTACCAAAATATCGTTTTTTTATATCCAGTCTACAGCCGTTACGACCGGGCAAAGCCCGCTCTGCACGGCTTTCGCTTTTACAAAAGTCGACCGCAAATTTTAACTTTTTAACAAAAATTATAGTTATGCAGCGGTCTCTACCTATAACATCTTATTTATATCATGCATGAAGCTATTGGAGAATATAAAATCTGAAATTTTTTTATTTATTTTTAAGCTTATGACAGACAAATGTGTCAATGTGATATGAGTTGCAATCGGGACATTTACCATCACACGGCTCAAGATGAATAGTCACATTTACATTGTTTATTTCCTTTGCAAGGTCTTCTTCAACTCTATCACAAAGGTCATGCCCACTTTTTATAGTCATTTCTTCAGGAACGGTAAGTGTAAATTCAATTAACCTCTCAGCTCCTGCTTTTCTTGTTTTTAGTTTCAGAATATCTATAACTTCATCAGGCATGTATTTATTGACAATATTTTTTATTACAATTCTTTCTTCTTCAGGTAAAGAAGTATCAAGAAGATTTTTAGCAGATGCAACACATAGATTAATACCTGTTTTGATAATAACTAACGCGATTAAAATAGCTACTATCGGATCAAGCAAAGTTATTCCCGTAAATTTTATCAGTACCAAACCTGCTAAAACACCTGCTGAAGTATAAATATCAGTTCTTAAGTGTTCAGCATCTGCAAGAAGTGCTATTGACTCAGTTTTATGGGCAACTTTAAAAAGATGTCTACTGACTATTAGATTTACCACAATGGCAACAAACATCACTATTATACCTGCTCCTGTGTCAAATTCACTGGGAACATTTCCAAGTAACTTCTCTATAGCTTCATAAATAATATAACCTGCTGCAAGTAGGATTAACGCCCCTTCAATTCCGCCCGATAGATCTTCAAATTTGCCATGTCCGAATTGATGTTCCAGATCAGCAGGTTCTGCTGAAGCTTTAACTGAAAAATAAGCCAGTATTGCAGCTAAAAGATCGCTGAATGAATGAACAGCTTCTGAAATTATACTTACGCTGCCTGTTATTATTCCGACAATGAATTTTGAAATTATAAGAACAATGTTTGAACTTATTGAAAGCAATGCCGCTCTTTGTTTAATCTGCGCTGTTTCCAATTAAAAATATCCTTTTTTTTTCACACCGATTCTATATCGCAACAGTATAACATGTCAAAGCATTAATTTTAATCAAATAAAAAAGCGAGTTTAAACTCGCTTTTAAATAAATTACAAAATTTTAAATCTTTAATTATGCAGCTTTTGGAGTTGGTTTGGCTCCTCTGCTTCTCCACATTGCAAGTAAAGTACTTGCATTAAATATACTTGAATATGTTCCGATTAAAATTCCAAGAATCATTGCAAATACAAAGTCTCTTGTTGTTACTCCGCCAAGAAAATATAAAGCAAGCAATGTTATAAGAACTGTTAATGATGTATTGATACTTCTTGCAAGAGTCTGATTAACACTTGCATTAACTACATCATTGAATGACATCTTTTTAGCAAGAAATCTTGAATTTTCTCTTATTCTATCAAAAACAACTATAGTATCATGGACGCTAAAACCTATAATTGTTAATATAGCCGTAATAAAAAGACTGTCTATTTCTGTTCCAAAAAGTAAACCAAATATTGAGAATACTCCGCATATAAATAAAGCATCATGAAAAAGTGCTACAAGGGCAAACATTCCATAATCAAGTTTGAATCTGAATGCAAGATATGTAACAATTGCTGCAAAAGCAAGTAATAAAGCAAATATTGCATTTTTAAACAATTCAACTCCAAGTGTCGGCCCAATTGAACTAACCTGAAGTGGAACAAAGGAACCAAATGAACTTTTTAAAACATCATTAACTTTATTTATCTCATTATTTGTCTTATCACTGTCTAAAAATCTTGTTCTGATAGAAATAACACTTTTTATATCTGCAGCTTTTGCCTGTGATTTATCTGTTTTTGCAGCTTCCGCTGTGACAGCTTGTTTTTTTAAGAAAGCATCGGCATTTTCAATTTGAATTACCGGATTTTCAATTCCAATTTTTTTAAAATCATCCCTGATAATAGTTACATCACCTGAGGTCAGCTGTTTTGAAAAACCATATTGAAGCATAGTTCCACCTGTAAAATCTATACCAAGCTTCATCGGTGAATGTGTCGGGTAAATCATTGTAGAATAGATCATAGCTACAATGCCCGGAATAATAAGTACCAAAGAAATTCCAACCCACAACCACTTAAATTTAACAACATCTATTATATTTTTATTTCTTAATAACGGGCTAGTCACTTTTATTCTCCTTTAATTTTTATCAACAAGGGATTGCAACCCCATGTTATAACATACAGAAAACTGTTTTGTTTTAATCAAGCACACCAAGTCTGGCTTTTCTCGGACTAGTATCTTCAACACCGGTATAACTTGATATCTGTTCCTTTTTAAGACCGAACCATCCCGGATGTTTAAGCTGCCCTGAACCAAAAATAAGATGCATAAATGTTTTTGTTACTGTGATTGCCGTGAACATACTTATTATGACACCTATTACAAGTGTAAGAGCGAATCCTTTGATTATACTTGTTCCAAGCATATAAAGAATTGAACAGGTTATAATTGTAGTCATATTACTATCAAAAATACTTGTAAATGCCCTGTCAAAACCGGCATTTATAGCTGTAAAAAGGGTTCTTCCTGCCCTTAATTCTTCTTTTGTCCTCTCAAAAATAAGAATATTAGCATCTACCGCCATACCTATACTGAGAATAAAACCTGCTATTCCAGCCAAGGTGAGAGTAACAGGAATTATTTTAAATACAGCAAATGCAAATATACTGTATAAAATAAGCGCTACATTAGCTATAATACCCGGAACTCTGTAGTAAACGAGCATGAATAACATTACAATTGCAAGTCCAACTAATCCTGCTATCTTGCTTTTTTGAATTGAATCCTGTCCCAAAGTCGGTCCTATTGAATTTTCTTCAATTATTTTTGCAGGGACAGGCAAAGCACCTGCATTAATAAGATCAACCATTTTCTTTGCTTCTTCAAATTGAAAACCACCCTGTCCTCCTGTTATTTGAGCTCTACCGCCTAAAATCGGTTCTTGTATAACAGGTGCGGACTGAAGTTCATTATTAAAGAAAATTGCCATTGGTTTTCCAACTAATTTTTGAGTTAAATCAGCAAATTTTTTCGTTCCTGTCTGATTAAATTCTATATCTACTTTCCATTCACCGGTGGTTGGATCACTGCCAATAGTTGCTTTTCTGAGATCTTTACCTGATAAACCGGTACTAACCCATACAGGCTGGTTATTAAATCCTATCTTTTGTTCTTTAAATTCAAGGCTTGCTGTTGCTCCCAGATATTCTTTAGCTTTTTGAGGATCACTGATACTTGGAATTTCAACAATTAATCTTTTTTCTCCTGCTCTTTGAACAACAGTTTCTGCAACACCGATTGCATTAACTCTTTTTTCAATTGCAAATTGCAAACTATCCATCATATCAGGAGTAATTTTTTGAATTTGAGGTGTAGTTTGAGCTTCAAGAACAAGTCTTGATCCTCCTATTAAATCCAGTCCAAGTTTTGTAGGTTTTGTTACTATAAAGTAAATACTGGCTACAACCAGACCTATAATGATTGCAAGCATTATTTTTCTGTTTTTCATTTCCTAATCACCAAGCCCTTATCTATAAACTCGCTACTATTTTATTGTGTGAATAAACTGAAGATGTCATGCTGAACTTGTTTCAGGATCTAATAGTATCTGAGATGCTGAAATAAATTCAGCATGACACAAAATGTAATTTTTTTCTTTGTTCCTTAATATGTTGATTTTACGACAATTAAAACCATATTGAAATACCATCTACTAAATTATAGACGAATGTTTAATATTTTTTTTATAAAGATATTAAAGATAAGCATCTATATATCAAGCATATGTTGCATACTTTAATTAAATAGAATAAAATTAAGAACATGAATAAAGATATTAGCAAAAGAATTGATAATTGTTTTGAAGTTAGAAAAAATCTTTGGACTTCCATTGTTGTTTTAACTGGCAGTATAGTAGCTTTAACATTAAATATTGACAGTTTTATCAAGTTCTTTTGGATTTCATTAGGAGCTTTTGCTGATTTTATCCTTATATACAGCACAATTAAAATTAACGAAAATATTGAAAAACTTTTAAACAAACTTGAAGAGGAAGAAAAATGAGTTTTTATCAAATATTTAGCATAATAATTGCAATTATTGTTACAGCCATGTTTGTTTACCTGGTATTAAACAGCATTCCAAAGCAACCAAAAGAATATAAATAAAAAAATTTTACGGCATACTGTTAGGATCTTTTTACCCACGCGGAAAACAATTTTTCAAGCTGTTGCTGATGGGCAGGTATGCCCATCCTACTCGTTTACGATAACTTAAACCTCGTAGTATTATTATGTATCAATATTACTTGCATAAACAGCATTTGATTCAATGAATTCTCTTCTAGGTTCAACCCTTTCACCCATCAGAATATCGAAAAGTCTGTCACAAAGGATAGCATCTTCGATAGTTACTTTTAAGAGCGTTCTATTTTCAGGATCCATTGTGGTTTCCCAGAGCTGCTGCGGCATCATTTCACCAAGACCTTTAAATCTTTGAATATTTACGCCTTTTTTACCTCTTTCTTCAACGATTTTTTTAAGTTCTTCAAATGAACTTATTTCAATATCAGTTTTATCATCTACAACAAGATTCAAAGATTTTTCCTCTTCTAAAAGAAATGCTCTTATAACAGGATAAGCTTCTTTAATTCTGTTAAATTCTATACTGTTAATAAGTAATGAAGTAATTGAAATCGGTTCTTCAAGTTCTGAAGAATTTACACTTATTGTATTTTTATTTATTTCTTCATCTCTAATAACTTCAACGGTATAATTTGCATTTTCTACATTGTAATTTATCTGATGATCCTTAAAGTAATGATCGAGATATTTTTTAATTTCTTCCAGCTTTTCTATGCTTTCAAAATGTCCTATTGTTATGTTAGAACCAATTAAACCTCTTATTACAATCTCAGGAATTGCACTTATAACAGGATTTTTAAATGAATTGTAATAACTGGACATATTAGCAAGAAGCTTGC
>JAQVCB010000036.1 GCA_028689995.1 Candidatus Gastranaerophilales bacterium | reverse complement strand
CAACTGCAACTATTTTATTATTTTTAATTTTATCAGCAACACCTATCATAAAAAATGTAGTCATATCCACCTCTAAATCTAATCTATGACTGCATTATACCATAAAACCATGTGCAGTGGTCTTTAAGAAGGATTGATATGTCCGAAGAAGTAACAAAAACTCTTAAGGAGTGGAAATTAAAGTGCCCTATTGGTGATATGGACTTAGTATTCCCAAACTCTGTTGGAAATCCAATGGATGCTGATAATATGGTAAAAAGACAATTTGAAGCGGTATTAAGAAAAGCTGGTATTGAGAAGATAAGATTTCACGATTTACGTCATACTTATGTTTCACAGCTTATTGCAAAGAATGCACATCCAAAATATATTCAAAGTCAGGTCGGTCATACATCTAGTCAGATTACAATGGACAGATATGGTCATCTTACGCCTGAAGTAAATCAGCAAGGGATAGATGCTTTAAACAGTATATTAAAAGAAGACCCCTCGCAAAAAACTCACTTAAAGAAGTTTGGAGCATAAGAGTTTTAATTTTGCCACTTCTTACAATAACGTTAAAAGTATATGCCACTTTTTGAAAGTAAAATCTAAACTTGCCACTTTTTTGCCACTTTTTAGAAAAATCAAAAGGGTCTCATCGCTGAAACCCTTGTTATAAAGCTCACGCCTGGAGGGATTCGAACCCCCGACCTTTTGGTTCGTAGCCAAACGCTCTATCCAGCTGGGCTACAGGCGCAAATTATTTAATTTTCATTGTATCACTATTCTGACATTCTGGCGCGTAGTGAATGGTCTATAAAGCCGATCTACACGTGCAAATTATTTAGTTAAAAATTGAAAGCCAAATGCTTTCAATTTAATAATATATCATAAATACAAAGACACAAGTCTGACATCTGCAATTGCAAAAAATAAAACATCAATACCTCAAAGTTCTTCCCGAAAATTTGCAATGATCTGTTATTCTGAGAACTTTAGCTCGAAGAATCTTCTTAAAGGCTTAACATAGATTCTTCGCGTTGCTAAAAATGACACAACAAAAATAAAAACATCAAAGGTTTTAAAATTTAAGCTGCATTTTCTCCTGTGAGGACTACCGGAATAGTTTTATAAAGGAGTTGAAAATCAAGTAAAAGATTCCAGTTATTTGCATATTTATAATCCATCTCAATAACTAAATCAAAATTTGTTATTTTTGATCTTCCACTTGTTTGCCATATGCCCGTTAATCCGGGAAGCGATGCAAATCTGATATAATGCCATGTTTTGTATGATTTTAATTCTCTTTCAAGAGGAGGTCTAAATCCTACGAGACTCATTTCCCCGATTAAAACATTAAAAAGTTGAGGAAGTTCGTCAATACTGTATTTTCTTATAAATTTGCCAACCCTTGTAATTCTTGGGTCGTCATACATTTTAAACATACCTTCATTTGTTTCGTTTTGGTTTTTTAACATAATAAGTTTTTCTTCAGCATTCTGTTCCATGCTGCGGAATTTATACATATAGAATTTATTGCCAAATTGTCCCAATCTTTCTTGTTTGAAAAAAACAGGTCCTTTAGAGTCAATTTTAATAAGAATGGCGACTAAAAGAAACAAAGGTGATAAAACAACAAGACCTGAAAGACTTGCCATAAAATCTATAAATCTTTTAATTTTTTGCTGAACAGGTTTTTTATTTTGAAATGCAAAATTTTTCGCTATCCAGAAAGGATTTTTATTTAATTTTTCAAAAGCTTCATTATCAAATAGGGTTTGAAAACCTCTATTAATGCTGACCTTCTTGATATCAAGCTCAATAGCACTCATGAAATATTGTCCTCTTTTAATAATATAATTGTTATTTATTTAAGTATTATAAATATAAAAAATTCTCTTTTAAATAAATTTTTCACTAGATTTGTTACAAAAATTAATAAGATTATGATTAAAATTAGAATTCTAACTTGTAATAAATACCGCAGTCTTAGGACTTTTAAATACATTAAATGAATAATCTAAAAGCTCTTTATTTTTTGTAATATCTGTTTTACAAGGTATTTTTTATATTATTATTTAGATTAGATAAGTTAATAATTATCTTTTAAAATTCAAGCAATTAACTTATAGTTGGAGGTAAATACAAGATATTATATGCAAATAAAAATTAGAAGATTTTTATCAATATTGTTTTTATTAAATTTAATGCTCTTATTGTCTTTAAAAGGAGTATATTGCGTTGATCTAACAACTGCTAATGCTGATAAATCAGAAGCGCCGGTTTTAAAACAAAGCATAACTGTAATAAAAAATGAAGGAAGAATATTAAGTACACGTTATTTAATTCAACCCGGAGATGTTTTTTCCTTTTCAGTCTACGATGAAGCTAATTTTACCCAACCTGAAATTAACGTTCGTCCTGATGGTTACGCAACTATTGAACCCATTGGAGAAATTTATGTAGCTGGGTATGATATTCAAACTTTAACAAATATAATTGCCGACAAATTGAGTTTATTTGTTCGCTCACCTCAGATTTCAATTAATATTAAAGAGTTTCATCCTGCTGTAGTTTATGTTTATGGTGCAGTTCAAAAACCCGGCATGTATCAACAAGTTACTCAAACTACATTAAAAGGATTAACAGAACCTAAAAATCCTATAGTTAAGACGGATCTTAATATATCAAATGTTATAGCTAATGCGGGTGGAATTACTGAAGATGCTGATCTTAAACATGTTGAAGTTACAAGTGAAACAGGTGAAAAGAAGACAGTAAACTTATGGAAACTTCTCAGTGAAGGTGATATATCACAAAATATTCTTCTTCGTTCTGGTGATAAAGTTTATATACCTAAATTGACATCTGTTGTTCAAAAAGATGAAGATTTTAAAACTTTGGCAAATTCATCAATATTTCCAGAAAATTTCCCTGTACGAGTTATAGGTGAAGTTAATAAAGCGGGATTATATGATATACCGTCAAAAACTCCCTATTTAAATTCTGCAATAGCTTTAGCCTTTGGTTATACAATTGATGCAAACAAAAAAACAATTTTAATTTTAAGAAAAACTCCAAAAGGGAATATTTCAAAAATATACACAAATCCAAATAATGTTGACCTTGTCTTACGTCCTAATGACATTATTTGTGTTAATGAAAAAAGCTATGTCGGATCAGTTCGGCTGGCAGATTATCTAAACAGATTTGTATCCCCGTCATTTCTTATTCCAAATGCCTATAACAGTTGGGCAGAAGTATTTGTACCTAACAGAAAATGGAAAGACAGATAAATATTTTATAAATAAAGGATTATATAAAAGTGGAATATATTAGCCTACAAAAGTATATGAAATTAATAACCAAAGACTGGAAAATCATTGCCTGCTTTATGGCAGGGATGTTGTTTTTAGCAGTTTTGTACGGTTTATTTCTTTATAAACCAATTTATGAATCAAATGCCAAAATACTTATTAAAAATAGAGATGTAACAACATTTGTTGTTGATCTTGGTAATAACAGCGAATATTCTCCTTCAGGTCTAAATCAAAATCCTATTTTAACCCAAATAGAGATCCTTTCTTCGGATGATATGGCAGAAAATGTTTATAATAAACTTACAAAAAGTTCTAATTTTGAATTGTATCCGAAAAATCAAATGATATTGGCATTAAAGAAAAGTTTGAAACTTACAAATCCTCCTGGAACTGAAATTATAGAAATTTCTGTCCTTTGGCACAATGCGGATGAAGCTCAAAAAATAGCTCAAACTTATCAACAATCATATATTGAATATAATGTTGGTTTAAATAAGAAATCAATATCTCAAAAAAAATTATATATTAAGGGACAGCTCGATAAATCTTCTAAAAAATTAAACCAGATAAGAGATCAGATTAAAGAATATCGTAATGCTAATTTCAGTGTCGATATTGAAAAAGAAGCTCAGTCTGTCATTGATCAAATTACAAATATTGAAGATCAAATTGCTACAGTTGACAGTCAGCTCAAATCTGAAACAAGCAAAAATTCATCCCTATCAAATAAACTTAATGTTGAAGTTAAAGAAGCAATAAAATCAGTTGCTATAGGTAATAATTCCAATTTAATGGCCTTGCAAAAAAATCTGCAGGATACTCAACAACAATATGCCACTTTAAATGTTAAATATCCTCCAACAAATGTTCAAATGAAATCTCTTACAGAAAATATTAAAGAAATTAAACGCCAGATTAAATCTCAAATGTTGGCTAATATTGGTAAATCTTTTGAAAATAAGCCAAACTCAATAATCGCAGATCCGGTTAGAATGAAAATGGTTGATGATCTTATTGCAAGTCAGGTAAATCTGGATTCATGCACAGCTCAGAAACAATCTTTGGAATCAACCCTTTCTGAACTTAAAATTAAACAGAATGCTATTCCTGAAAAACAAAAAAACTTACAATCATTGATTCAGGCTGAAAGTATTACGGCTCAAGTAGTAGAAACATTAAGTACAAAACTTATAGAAGCTCAAGTAAGGGAATCAGAAATAGTTAGCGGGATAAATATTATTGATAAACCTAGTCTTCCTCTTTCAGAGGGTTTTCCTACAATGTTTCACATAATTCTAATGCTGGAATTTGTTGGAATGTTACTTGGTTTAATTACAATACTTGGTCTTTATTATATTCAGGATCTATGTCAGGGGATAGAAGAACTTGAAGAAATTATAAAATCCTCAGTATTCGGTGTTATTCCATGGATTTCAGATTCAAATTATAAAGACGTTGGAAATAATTATAATCCAATGTCTATCCTGAGCATCGCATATCAAAAGATTGTTACAAGCTTAAAAATTAAATGCTACAAGAAAGATGCAAAGATTATCGCATTTTCATCTGCTGAATTTGAAAAGAACCGTTCTATCATTTCAGTCAATGTGGCTAAAACTCTTGCAAAATCAAATAATTCTGTTGTTTTACTTGATGCTGATTTTAGAGATGGCTGTATTGAAAAGGAATTTAATATAAATAAATCAAAAACATCTAATTTAACAAATCTGTTAATGCAGTTATGTACGCCTTCTTCCAGACACAATCCAGAATTAATAGAAGCTTTACTTCAGCGAGCTCTTATTAATGTTGAGGGCGAACCTAATTTATCAATTATACTTAACAAGAATCTTTTGGATAACCCTTATGAAATTATATCAAGCGAAGCATTTCCATTTTTAATTGAATATCTTAAAAATAAATTTGATTATGTAATTGTAGATACCCCGCCTATTTTAGCTGTTCCAGATTCAATTACTGTTTCTCAATTTGTTGACGGACTTGTTATCCTTTGTGGAATTAAAACATCAAGATCAAAATTAAGAAAAATTCAAAAAATATGTGCTGATAATTATATTGAAATTCTTGGAGCAATTGCACGTGATTCGAATACTGAATATCAAGTGCCGGAAAGCCAGTATATAAAACAGCTTAACTTTGAAGATGACGATGACATTCAGCATGAAGCAATATAATATTTATCTGAAGGCTAGTGTCAAAACGTCGAAAACTGGAATGAGTGAAAAAATTCCTAACACCGCCGCCTGCGCGTTGCTGTACGGAATTTTTTCACTCACGCTTCCGCACATCGTTACCGCCGTTTTTCACTTTTGAGACTACTTCTAGTTATCATTTACAAATTGTTCAAGCCATTCTTTATATTCCTGCTCAAAAGCGGAATCATTTGTAGATATTTCCTGCAATTTATAAAGTTTTTTTAATGCCATGCCTGATTCTATTTGTTCAGAAGCAATTTTTATACCATGTTCAATTGAATCAGCTTTATATCCTGCCCATAAAAGCGCAGCAGAATTAATCAACAGTACTTCTTTTTTAGGCCCTTCAATTTTTCCCGCAAATATATCTTTAATTATTTTTGCATTAACAGAAGGAGTATCGCCAGCAATATCACTTAATGCAGCCATTTTAAATCCAAAATCTTCGGGATGAATCTCAAGTTTATCAATTTTGCCATTTTCAAGCCTGTATACAAGAGTTTTTCCGCAAATACTTATTTCATCCATAACAGGATCCAACCCGTTAACTACAAGAGCCCTTTTGCAATCAAGGTTTCTGAGAGCTTCAGCCATTTTGTCACAAAGCTCAGGTAATGCAACGCCTAGAATCTGACCTGTTGGCTTCGCCGGATTTGTTAATGGGCCTAGAAAATTAAACACTGTCCTTATTCCAATATCTTTTCTGACGATATTTATATAAGAAGTGCATTTATGAAAATAAGGGGCATGAATAAAACTTATATTATGTCTTTTAATGCTTTCTTCAACTTTTTCAGGACTGTCAACAAGAGGAATACCAAGAGCTTCTATAACACTACTGCTCCCGCATTTACTTGTCAGCCCAAAATTTGAATGCTTTGCTATATGAAGCCCTGTTGAAGCTGCAAGAATTGCTGATGCAGTTGAAATATTGAATGTATTTGTACAATCTCCACCTGTTCCGCAGGAATCAACTATATTATCAATACCATCAATATTGACTTTTAAAGCTCTTTCACGCATTTTAGAAGCAAAGCCTGTTATTTCATCAATTGTCTCACCTTTTAGCTTTAAAGCAGTCAAAAAAGCTGCCATCTGTCCTGGAGTAGCATAACCATCGCCGATAAAATCAATTAAACCGCTTGATTCTTCAAGAGATAAATTTTTGCCTTCTGTAAGTTTTTTTATTATAGCTTTAATCATCAGTCAACTTTTGAAATAAAATTACTCTGCACATGCTGGGGCTTTATTTTTATATTAATGAAGTTAGAGAGAATTTTCCTTCCTTCATCAGTCAGTATAGACTCTGGATGGAATTGAACTCCCAGAAGATTCTGATATTCTTTGTGCCTGACCGCCATTATTATATTATCAGAAGTCCAGGCAATAATTTTGAGAGGAGTGTTAGCCGTTGATTGCCTGTCAATAATAAGTGAATGATATCTGGTTGCTGTAAACGGATATGAAACACCTTCAAAAAGTGCTTCTTCCTCATCAAAAATTATTTTTGAAACTTTGCCATGCATAAGGTACGGAGCTCTAACAACTTTTGCTCCAAATACTTCTCCTATACACTGATGTCCGAGACATACACCTAAAATAGGGCATATCCCTTTGAATTCATTTATTATCTCTTTTGATATGCCGGCTTCAGAAGGATCTCCGGGACCGGGTGAAATAATAATATGACTTGGATTTAATTTTTTAATCTCATCAACTGTTATTGCATCGTTTCTATGCACGTTGCAACTTTGTCCCAGCTCTCCAAGGTACTGGACAAGGTTATATGTAAAGGAATCATAATTATCTATAACAAGAATCATATATAAAACTCTTTCTTTATGTAGTGTAAGTATTATATCAGACTTTTTAGTTTACTTAAAATATCAAGTATCTGAGATTTTGTTTCTTTGGGAGTTGAGTTGTTATCGACTACAAAATCTGCTTTTTTAATTTTTTCTTCCTGCGACATCTGAGAATTTATCCTGTCCATTGCCTCTTCATAAGTAAGATTGCTTCTTTTTATAAGTCTTTTAATCCTGCTATCAATATCAGCAACGATTAAAATAATATAATCAAATTGATTTTCCATTCCAGATTCAAACAACAGAGGAATAACAGCTACTGCAATATCTTTTTCTTTATTTTCAATAAAAAACTGTTCTATTTTTACTTTAACAGCCGGATGAATCAGATTTTCAAGCTTTCTGAGTTTTTCCCTGTCTTTAAAAACAATGCTGCCAATTTTTAATCGTGAAATTTCACCATTTTCATCCTTTATATCATTATCTTTAAAGAGGTTAAATACCTGATTTTTAATCTCAATGTTATTTTCAAGAAGATTATGAACAATTTCATCAGCATCAATAGTAACTATCCCTTGCTCTTTTAAAAAAGTTTCAACAAGGGTTTTGCCTGATGCAATGTTTCCAGTAACCGCCAGTTTAATCATAAGATAATTAATACCAGATTAAAGGCAAAAGAACAAATCTTTAATATTTTTCAGATTATTTGTAAAAAATTGTAAAAAACGACCTATCAAATTATCAACATTATAAATTTACCGACTTTATATATGCGGGTTAGAGTAATTAAGAAGATTGCCTCATGAAAGGAGATCATAATGATCCAACAAATTTCACCATTTAATAATAATCAAACTTTTCAGCAAAAAGTTAAATTATTAGAATCAAATGATTTAAAGTCGGTTCAAAATTCAACCGTAAGTTCATTTTTAGGAGCAAAAGACATTTCAGCTCAGGTTTTTAAAGCTAACAGAGTTACTTTTACAGGTAAAAAAGTAGCTGACAATCTTAAAATTGAAGATGTTCAGGCAGCTAGAGTTTTTGATTCAAGAGGATTTCCGACTGTAGAAGTAAGTGTCACATTAAAAAGCGGAGTTAAAGCAAGTGCTATAGTTCCGTCAGGTGCAAGTACAGGAACAAGAGAAGCCATTGAATTAAGAGATGATAAAGATCCCATATATAATAAAAAAGATGTTAAACAAGCCATCAATAATGTTAATAAAAGAATCAAAAGAGAAATTATTGACCTTGATGTAACTAATCAAGCTTTAATTGACGGTACAATGATTAAACTGGATGGAACAGATAATAAATCCAAACTCGGAGCAAATGCTATTTTAGCTGTTAGTATGGCATATGCAAGAGCAGCAGCAAAACAAAAAGAGATTCCTCTTTACGAGTACCTTGCTGAGCAATACACTTATTCATCCGGTAAGATGGGGGTAGATTATACTAAAATAGGAGAAAATAAAATTACTTCTAATTCATATAAAAAACCTGTTAAATTGCCTGTTCCAATGATGAACGTTATTAATGGCGGTGCACACGCTCCAGCTGGTCCTGACCTTCAGGAATTTATGATTATACCGGCAGGTGCCAAAAATTTTGAAGAAGCCATGAAAATGGGAACAGAAACATTCCAGGCACTTAAAAAAATTATAGATAAAAAGAGAAAAGATGCTATTGAAAGCGGAAAAGATCCTAGAGATGTTGCTTTTGCAACTACTGTCGGTGATGAAGGTGGTTTTGCTCCTCCTGTTACAACAAAAGAAGCTCTTGGAATGATAAGACAGGCTATTAAGGATGCCGGGTATGAAGGCAAAATAAAAATGGGTCTCGATTCAGCCAGCTCAGAATTTTATAAGAAGGAAGATCAGAAATATCACCTTGAAAAAGAAGGTCTCGTTTTAACCAGTGAAGAAATGGTTGATTACTATAAGGATCTTAAAAAAGATTTTCCTGAAATAATCTCAATTGAAGACGGTATGGCTGAAAAAGACTGGGATGGATGGAAATTACTCACAAAAGAAATGGGTAAGACAACCCAAATTGTTGGAGATGACCTGTATGTTACCAATCCATCAATATTACAAAGAGGCATTGAAGAAAAAGCAACAAACAGTGTTCTTATTAAGCTCAATCAAATCGGTACTGTCAGTGAAACTCTTGATGCAATGAGAATGGCTGATAATGCAGGATTTACAGCTGTAGTAAGCCACAGATCCGGTGAAACTGAAGATCCGTTTATTGCAGACCTTGTTGTAGGCACAAATGCAGGCCAGATTAAAACAGGTTCTCTTTGCAGAACGGATCGTATGGCAAAATATAATCAGTTATTGAGAATTGAAAGAGAACTTAATGAAAGACAGGGTAAATCTATTTTTCCACTGCCTCAAAGAAACCTTAAAACTGAGTATCCAGGTTTAGAAATATTCTCTAAAGCATACTCAGCTCAGGCTAGCTCACAAAAAGCAGGTTAATTTACTTAACTTAACCAATATACAAAGGAACTCCTCGAATATTCGAGGAGTTCCTTATCTTTGATATGATTACTTTTTAATCAGCCTGTGTAAGTTTGTCTTTTGCGTAGATACCAAATTTAGCTGCACCTGCTGCAACCAGAACACCAGCAATATAACTGAAAAGAGCTACTCTGTATTTTTTTCTTATTGAGTTAAATACAGGTTTTTCAACTGAATCTTTCAGTGATTTTAATGCCCGTTTTGAAGCAAGTCCTTCTTCAATTATTATGGGAGAAAGTCCGGCAAAAACAAATGATCCCACATGATCTTTAATAAAATCTCCTGTTTTTTGCAAGAACGATTTTTCTTCTACATCTTTTTTCTTGTGAATTAGTGAAATAAATATAGTAGAAACAGTAGTTAAAAGAGGCAGCATTCTAAGACATAAAAAGCCTGGAATACCTAATTTCTTGTAAGTAATTGCATGGCCTACTTCATGCAGTATAAAAAATGGCTTTGTTTTGGGTGCAACTGCATAATTAAGCAGCGGAGCAAAAAATGCATTTTTTCCATTTTTTACTGCAAGAATATTAACACCCATTGTTAACCTGAATTTGTTTACCGCTTTATTTATCTTTTTAGCGTTTTTCTCAGGATTATTAGGAAGTATTTTAAAATTTTCATATAATTTATTCAAGAATGACCTGTATGTTTGAACAACATCATCTTCAACCTGTTGTGAATTAGACAATGATATAAAATTATACTTGAACCCTTTTTCCCTCAATTTATTTTTTTCTATCATCTTTTCAGCAACGTCAGTTACTTTTTCAAGCGAAATATCAACCGGTTTTTTAAATAATAATGGTGAAATAATTTTAGATGTAATCCTGCCTCCAATTTTTTTTGCTTCTTTATAGAATAAATAACCCGCAAGAACCGTCAATCCATAATTAACTTTTTTATCATGTAAATTACTTTTCTCTTTTTTTTCATCTTCAGAAATTATTTCTGTTTTAGAATCAGAATTACCCGATATTAAATTTTTATTGATAAAATTATTATAGGGATTAGGCTGTCCAATATTTAAAGACATGTTATTTCCTCCAACAGTAATTTATACATATATAAAACACGTAAAAAAGTTTTGTTGTTACCATTATTTAAAATAATTTAAGGCTTTAATAAAAATGAACATAGACGAAAGATATATAAAAGAATGTATTGAACTGGCAAAGTTTGGAGAGGGCAAAGTATCTCCAAATCCTTTTGTAGGTTCTATTGTGCTCGATAAAAATGGCAACGTGGTTGGCAGAGGGTATCATATGAAATGTGGTGAAGCCCATGCCGAGATCAATGCACTCAATGAAGCCGGAGAAAAAGCTATATGCGGGATTATATATATAAATCTTGAGCCATGCTCCCATTTTGGTAAAACACCACCATGTGCTGACAGAATAATTTCTTCAGGAGTTAAAAAAGTTGTTGTCGGTATGGTTGATCCAAACCCGCAGGTTGCAGGTGAAGGGCTTAAAAAAATTCGAGCAGCAGGTATTGAAGTTACTTCCGGTATACTTGAAGGCGAATGTAAAAAGCTCAACGAAATTTTCATAAAACATATAACTAACAATAAGCCCTTTATAGCAATAAAGACAGCTTCTACAACAGACGGAAAAATAGCCACAAGAACAGGCAGCAGCAAATGGATAACTTCAGATTCTGCAAGGGCAGAGGTTCAAAGATTAAGGAACAAGTACGACGCTATTTTAACAGGCTCAGGAACTGTAATTAAAGATAATCCGAGTTTAACATGCCGGCTTGAAGGTGGGAGAAACCCTGTTCGAATAATAATTGACTCTGAACTTAAAACCGGACCCAATTCGAACGTTTACAATAATGACGGGACAAAGATATTTATTGCAACTTCTGAAAAAGCAGAAGGCAAATACTCTGAAAATGTTGAAATAATCAGATGTCCGCTTACGAACGAAGGTAAAATAAACCTGAAATTTCTTACAGATGAGCTTTATAAAAAAGGTATCAGGAGTATTCTTGTTGAAGCAGGAGGGAAACTTAACGGAGCTTTCCTAAAAAATAGTCTTGTCGACAAATTTTACTTTTTCATCGCACCAAAAATACTTGGAGATAATCGGGCTTATACAACTATAGACGGTTTTGATACAGAAAATATTGATCAATGTATCAACCTGAGATTTGATGATGTTAAGTTTTTCTCTCCAGATCTGTTGATTGAGGCATATACTTAAAATCTTTGAAATCCAGTGTCAAGGCAGCAGTGCCAACTCTTCGCTACCACACCCTCTTTACAAATCTTATTATTTAAGGGTTTAGTATCAATATTTTGCATCATTCGGGTTTTAAATAAATATAACAAGCGGTTAGGGAGAAAATTTATGGTTAACGGTATTACTACTCAGGCAGCTGTTCAAGCACAGGTGAAACCTGTCGAACAAACCGGTGAAGCTCAACAGGCTGGTATGAGACCTGCTTATGAATATATTGCAAGAAATAACGCGATTAACGCCGGTGGATCAGTAGTACTCGGTACAGCATGGGGCTTAACCGATGCAAAAAATGATCTTAAAGACAGCTCAGTTAAATTTAAAGACTTATTTAAAGGAGATAATCTTCTTAAAACACTGGGCAATGTTGGTAAGAAGATTCTTATCCTGGCTGGTTCTATAGCTTTGGCAGATATTTTGTTCCAAAAAGTCTTTAAAACAAACAAACAATACGAAGAGATGTATCAGGAAGATTTACAATCTCAAAAAAAATAAATTTTAATAAAAATCAATATAAAAAGCCTGAATAAAAAATTCAGGCTTTTTATATTGATTTTTGAAATACTAATTAACTCGAATTGCTAATTAATTTTTCTTCTATATAGCAAAAAGTGTCATGCTGAACTTGTTTCAGCATCTATAAGATTTATCATATCAAGACTGATGCATAACTACCAAAATATCGTTTTTTTATATTCAGCTTGCAGCCGCTATGACCGGGCAAAGCCCTGAAAAAGCAAAATTCATTGTTTTACTTTTAACGCTCCAGCTCAGTTTGTTCTGCCCGGCTTATAATTGGAACGAGTTACGAAAAACCTGCACTGCCTGTTGACCACAGCTATTTTGACTTTTCTTCATTCCTGCTTCGCATTGTTTTTACAAGGGTTGATCGCAAATTTTAACTTTTTAACAAAAATTATAGTTATGTAGCGATCTCAGATCCTGAAATAAATTCAGGATGTCTTCTAAAAGGATACAGTAATATCAAGCATTTTGATTATCTAACAATTCAAGTCAATTATTTGTTTAAAGTTGTGATAAGACATAAAAATGGCATAGACTGGACTCGAACCAGTGACCGCGCGGGTATGAGCCACGTGCTCTACCAACTGAGCTACTATGCCATATTATTTGTTTTTTTTGACGTTTTGATCAAAGAACGAGTTCTAAAAAGAAAATTCTGTATTTCTTTTTTACACTCCTGCTTCGCTTACAAGTAATTATTATATAACATAAAGAAAATATCAAGTCATATTCAATGTTCTACAATAAAATTCCTGTTAGAAAGTTGTATAAATACGCTTTATTTTTCATAAAAGAAAGAGGTTTTAAGATTATAGCCATAAGATCTGTGATTATTTATTCTTTCTGTAGATCCTATAAATAGTATACCTCCGGATTTCAAGCTATTATAAAAGTTTTTGTAGAGTTTTTCTTTCGCTTCTTCTGTAAAATATATTACAACATTTCTACAAAGGATCAGGTCAAAATCTTTTTCATATCTACTGTTTAAAAGATCCTGTTTCTCAAATCTAATTTTTGAAATTAATTTTGAATTAATCTGAAACTTATCTTCACTAATTTTATTGATATATTTTTCGTAGTCTTTTGGGATAGTGCCAACTTCGAATTTGTTATAAATTCCTTCTCTGGCCTTTTTTAAGATATTCAGATCAAAGTCACTTGCTAAAAGATCACATTTATCAAGTAAATCATGTTTATCAAGAATCATTGCAAGACTGTATATTTCAGCTCCAATAGAACAACCTGCTGACCATATTTTTAATTTTGAATGTTTGTTTAACAATTCGGGTATATATATGGATTCAAGTTCAAGGAACTTTTCTGAATTTCTGAAAAACTCTGAAACATTTATGGTTAACATGTTTAGAAATTCTTCAAGCCTGTTGGACTCACACTTTAAAATTTTTAAATAATCATCAAGAACTTCTATTCCAAGCCTGTTCATGAGAGAAACTATTCTTCTTTCCATCTGATTAGTTTTATAATTTGTTAAATCAAGGTTAATTAATGCTGCAATATCTTTTTTAAATTTAATAAAATCAGCTGCTGAAGGTATTTTCATAGGAGTTGTTCCTAATAAATTTGCATAAGTTTGATTAAAATCAGGTTTATTTTCCATTTATTCACCTATAAACTGCATTAACAATGGCATTTGCCATTTTATGAAGAGGAACAATTTCATTTGCATGCCCGGCATCAATAACACACTTTGGCATACCGTAAATTACACTGGTAGATTGATCTTGAACAATACAATATCCACCATGTTTTCTTACCATCTCAGCACCTTTAGTACCATCGTGTCCCATACCGGTTAATATAACACAAATTAAATCTTCTTTGTAGGCTTTAGCTGCAGAAATCAAAGTTATATCTACAGCAGGTCTCACGCCCCATATTTGAGGATCCTGATTTAATTTTATTTTATTATTTTCAATACATAAGTGATAATTTCCCGGAGCAATAAAAACCTTTTTAGCTTCGAGTCTATCATCTTCTTTTGCTTCGTTAACTGTAATTTCACTATTTTTATTAAGTCTTTGGGCTAACAAACCTGTAAAATTTGCAGGCATATGTTGTACAACTATTATTTGTGCAGGTAAATTTTTTGGAAGATAAGGAATAACTTCTTTTAGTGCCTGCGGACCTCCTGTTGATGATCCTATGATAATAGTTTTTACTTTATCTGTTTTTGAAATATTCTTAATGACAGGTATTTTAACATTATGCTTGATTATTGGATGTTGATCACTGGTTTTATTTTCACTTAATGCAGCAATTAAAACTTTTGATATTATTTCTTTTTCTTTATTTTTAATATTTCCCAAATTTTCGGGTTTTTGGATAAAATCAATAGCACCAAGCTCAAGTGCTTGCATTGTTACCTCTGCTCCTGCACTTGTTAAACTGCTTAACATGATTGTTGGAGTCGGCCTTATTTTGCGGATTTGTTTTAATGTTTCAAGACCATTCATTAAGGGCATTTCAACATCAAGTGTAATAACATCAGGCTTTAATTTTTCTAGCTGAATCAGTGCCATTTGTCCATCTGTTGCATATCCGACTACATTAATTAAAGGATGACTTTTTAAAATATCTATAATCATTCTTCGCATTATTGATGAATCATCAACTACAAGAACATTTACTTTTTTATTACTTATTTCTTCCATTTTTTACTCTATATCATCTTCAATCTATTATTTATATACTACTTTACTTTTTTATTAATTTCATCATGTTATTCTATATAGTCTTCAATCTATTATCCAGACTGCTTATACTGGTAATTCTGAGACCAAAATTATCTTCAATTACAACTACTTCTCCTTTAGCTATTAATTTTCCGTTAGCATAAAGTTCTACAGGTTCTCCAGCAATTTTATCCAATTCTATTACTGAACCTCTGGTTAGTTCTAAAACTTTTTTAATAGGAACTTCAGTTCTGCCAAGCTCTACTGTTAATGTTAGCTTAACATCCATAACAAGATCAAGATTTTTATTAAATTCGCCAAATTGAGTCTGTGCATCATTAAAAGAAGCAAACTGCACAGGCTGCACTGTAACAGGATTTCTTGGGGGTTCCGGAGCAGGTTGCGTATATGTGGATTGAGGAGATGCTTGTGGTTGAGGAGCAGGTGTTGCTTGTGGTTGAGGAGCAGGTTGATTTGATGCAGCTTCTTCCACCATGTTACCCATTGAATTCATTAAATTTTTAACCTGATCTTGAGCAGACTGTAATGACATAAGTTGAACAAATTCACTGTCAATAAGGTCACCAACCTTTAAATTAAAAGCTACTGCAATAACAGGAACTCCAAATATATCTTCAGCAAGGTCTAATTTTTTACCGGCTTCCTGTAATTTGACAACCGGAGGAGAGATATCTATAGGCATATTAAACATTGATGCCATTGAAGTTGAAGCTGTACCAATCATCTGGTTCATGGCCTCTCCAACCGCACTCATCTGAAGTTCTCCAATTTCAGTGTCTTGAACTTTACCATCTCCGCCCATCATAAGATCAGCAATTATAGCTGTATCCTTTGGATTAAGAGCAAAAATAGTCGTTCCATCCAGTCCTAATTTATATTTAATTTCAACTGTTGTGCAATCTTTAGTAGCTTTGAACAGTTCTTCTACAACAGGATATTCTTTTACTTTCGGAGTTGTAATATCTACTTTTTGACCAAGTAACATTGAAAGAGTTGTTGCAGCTGAACCTAATGAAATATTACCTATTTCTCCAAGAGCATCGGCTTCGGTTTCATTTAAATAATGAAGTTCTTCTGTAGCATCAGGATCTCCTGATTCAATAAAATCTTCTGAAGTATCACTAGGTTCTGATTCAATAGAAACAGCTTTAACAGTAGGTTCCGGTTTAACAGATTCTGTGGCATCTTCTGATTCTAATTCAACAGAATCATCAGCATCGGCTGCAGCTAATAATTTTTTTAAATCATCTGTAGCATCATCAGATTCCGATTCAGCAGAACCCCCGTTTAACATTTTATCTATTTCATCTTGACTCAATTTATCAGCCATAGTAACTCCAATTTATTTCCTTTTTTAAATTACTCACTTTTACTTATTACATCCATTACATTTATTGCAATTCTATTTCCTTTTATTCCGGGTCGACTTAAAAACTTGGGTATTCCATTAACTTTTACAACTAAATTCTCTGAAACAGAGTTATTCAATCTTAAAACATCACCAATTTTTAGATCAACGAGGTCATGAACAGATATATCAACATCTCCAAGAATTACATCCATTATAACATTTGTGTTATTGAGTTTATTCAGAATTACCTGTTTATCCTCGCTTGTATTAATTATACCTTTGGCCTGGAAGATATGCTGTGAACTCAATTGTCCTACCACAACTTCAAGTACCGGATATGGATAGCATAAACTTAATAATCCTGAATATTTATTGGCTATCTGAACTTCAAGTGTAATAAGTGCAACAATTTCTCCATGTCCTGCTATTTGAATCAAAGTATAATTGCTGTCAAGACCTACTACAGTACCTTGAACAGGAAAAACACCCTTCCATGAATCTTCAAGTGATTTTGTGATTTTTTCAAATACTCTTCTTGCAAGAGCTTCTTCAATATCTGTCAGCTCTCTGGGTTTTATTTCACTGGCTCCTACGCCTCCTAGCATCCTATCAACAATACTGGAAGTAATTTCGTGACTCATTCCAAGGAGAACCTGCCCTGGTAAAGGATTAAGCTCTAATATACCTATGGTTATAGGATTAGGCATTGAACGGGTAAATTCATCATAAGTGAGTTGATCAACTGATATAATGTCAATATCTACATGCATCCTGAGATATGTAGATAAAAGGAGTGCCAATTGTCTGGAAAACTCTTTATGAATATCCATTAATGCCCTGAGATGGTCTTTTGAAAACTTATCAGGTCTTCTGAAATTATATAATTTGAATCCTTTATTTTCACTTGCATAGGTATCATTATAGGAATCTTCGTTTGCCATTAAAGCAGGCATGGCAATAGTTTCCTGTTGTACAGGGCTTGGACCTTCACTTGGACCTGTACCTGTACTTGGACCGGCCGTAAGTGAGTTTAATAAATTATCTATTTCAGATTGTGAAAGGATATCTGAGCTGCCCATTCAGAATTCTCCTATTGAATTATAAAGTTACCAAAACTTACTCTCAAGACTTCTCGGTCTCCGGCAAGTATTGCATCTACTGCTTCTTTGATTTGTTCTTTTGCCAGTTCTTTTCCTGCTATGCTGGAAAGTTCTTCGGCAGTTTTTGATGAAAGTGTTGATATAACAGAATCCCTGATTGCGGGCTTGTACTGATCCATCTCAGCTGCAATCGCTTTCATAGGATCGACTCCCTCACCACCATGTCCTCCTCCGCCACCACTTTCTCCAGGTTTAGGATCTGTTTCTTTTCGGCTAAGTTCAATTGCCACATTGATTTTTAAATATCTTTTTATTTTTGGATCGCTTAAATTAAGAATAAATTCACCCAGATCAACGATCATACCACGTTCAATCACATCACCTTCTCCGCCACCCTCAGCCTCGGCACCTTCACCTGAATTTGAAATTTGTTTAAACATAGTATTAAGACTATTTTGGACAATAAAGTAGTTACTGACAATAAATAAACCGCAAATTAATAGTGTTATAACGGTATTAACAGCAATAAGTTTGATATCAGTTATGCCTCCACCTGATTTTGCTTGATCAGGGGCAACATCAGCTTTTGGTTTTAATTCTTTCGGTTTCGTAGGCCGTACCATTTTTCTCTCCAATATTTAATATTATTGATTACTTGAGGGTTCAAATATCTTGCTTGTTGAGCTAAGAATAACAATGTCAACTCTGCGGTTTACAGCTTGTCCTTCATTATTAAAATTATTTGTTAATGGCATATATTCTCCATAACCAACAGCAGATAATTTATTAGGACTGAATCTATGATTGTTGATCAGGTATCTTACTATGTTTGTAGACCTTGCAGTTGAAAGTTCCCAATTAGATGGAAATCGAGGTGTTTTAATAGGCTTATTATCAGTATGACCCTCGATCCTTATTGAATTAGGGATATCTTTTAGAACTCCAGCTAATCTATTTAAAGTAACTCGTGCTTTATCTTTTATTATATCAGATCCCGCATCAAAAAGAACTGCATCTTTTAGTCTAATTATTAGTCCTCTTGATTCTCTTGTTACCGATAACCCTTTTACATCGGATAATTTATTTTCAATTAAATTTTCAATATTTTTAAATTCAACAGCTTCTTTGTTAAGCTTTATGTTAATATCTTCAACTTCATTTTTAAGCTGGTTTATTTGTATTTTTTGTTCCGATATATCAACGTCATTAAGTTTTATATCAGCCTTAGTTGTATTAAAAACTAAAGATAATTGACGCTTTTGTTCATTTAGATCAATTGGTACTTTGTTATTATCATAGATTTTTTGTTTATTAGAAGGAAAATATTCTTCTACCGAATTTGAAAACTTTTGGAGATTGCTTATATCTATTAATGATAAAGCATAAAGTACTATAAATAATGCAAGAAGCATAGTAATAAAATCCGCATAAGATATTACCCATCGGTTTATATATTCTTGACCGTATGAATATAATTCATTCTTCATTAAGCTGTTCTTTCATTTACTTTATATTCCGTAAGAAATTGATTTTGCCTGTTAGAGAAATTTATAAATGTTATAAGTTTTTCTTCAATCAGGGTAGGATTTTCTCCAAAATGGATGGAAATTAATCCTTGAACAATCATTTCCTTTAAAATAATTTCCTCTCTGAGTCTCAATTTTAATTTTCCTGCTATTGGCAGAAAAAGCATGTTTGCCAATCCAACTCCATAAAATGTTGCAACAAATGATAGTGCAATACCCTGTCCTAAATGAGTCGGATCTTTAAGATTGCTCATAACTTGAATAAGTCCAAGTACAGCTCCTATAATACCAAAAGTAGGAGCAAAACCACCCATTGCTTCAAATATTCTGGCATTTAAAAGACCTTCTTCTTCATCAAGGCTTATTTCTTTGATAAGAATTTCCTGAAGTAACTCGGGATTTGTTATATCAATCGTTAATTGTGTTCCTCTTCTTAAAAATTCATGATCAATAGAAGGAACTATTTCCTGAAGCGCAAGCATTCCTCCCTGTCGTGCAACATTTGCAATTATAATTATCTGATCAAGAACTTCTTGAAAATTTTCCTTTTCATTATAAAAAACTTTTTTTACACTTTTAAAAGCATTAATTATATTTTCCAGAGGGAAATTAAGAAAAATGGCACCACATGTTCCACCTATAACTATAAAGGCTGATGACAGCTGAAAAATTGACAGTATAGATCCTGATTCCAGACAAAGTGCGCCAATTATGGCAAAAAACCCAATAAATAATCCTATTAAACTTGCTATGTCCATTTAACCCATCTCCCCAAAAAAACATATAATAGGAATAAAAAAATTACATATTTATTCATAATTAGAATACTTTTTTAAAGGTGCTGTTATCATCCACTAAAAAATGTATTTAAAATTATTTTGATTATAAGTAAATGATAAAAAATATAAATGTAATAATTTTGATAAGGTAAAAATTTGAGGAATTTGAAAGATGAAAAAAAATTATAGTTTTAAATTTATAATATCGACATTATGTACTTTTGCTGTATTTAATACTGTTAATTATGTTTTGGCAAAAGATTGGCCAATGATGGGATATAATGCTTCAAGAACAGGCTATTTGCAGGGTGAAAAACATCAACTTAAAGGTAAATTAAAATGGACTTATGAAACAGGGGCACAAATAAATTCTTCACCAGCTGTTGTCGATAATAAAGTAATTTTTGGCAATGATAACGGGATAATATATGCCCTTGATTCTCAATCAGGAAAAGAAATCTGGAATTTGAAAACAGAAGGCATAGTTGACTCATCTCCGGCTGTTCAAGCCGGCATAGTTTATATAGGCAGCAGGGATTCAAAATTTTACGCAATTAACGCAAAGGACGGCACAATCAAATGGACTTTTAATTCTGGAGGTAAAATATCTTCATCTCCGGTACTTAATGATAATAAGGTTTATTTTGGCAGTTGGGATGGAAACGTTTATGCTTTAAATATTTCAGACGGCTCATTAGCATGGAAATACAGTACAAAAGACAGAATCATGTCTTCTCCCGCAATAAACAATGACACTGTATACATAGGAAGTCATGATAACAACCTGTATGCAATTAATACTAAATCAGGCAAACCAAGATGGGTATTTCATTCAGGAAGTTATATTATGTCTCTGCCTTCTGTTTTTAACGGAACAGTCTATGTTGGAAGCTGGGATAAGAATATTTATGCTCTTAATGCAAACAATGGCAGTATAAAATGGAAACGAACAACCAAAGAAACTGTTGGAAGAGCAATTTCTGCCAAGGGCAATCTTATTTATGCAGTTAGTGATGATAAAAATATTTATTGTCTTGATGCTAACAGTGGAAAAATCATATGGAGAAAAAATCTTGGTGGAATTGTCGCAGGATCATCTGCTATTATTGTGAATAATATTTTATATATTGGAAGTGCAGACGGCAGTATTTATGCTTTAAATTCCCAGAATGGCGTTAAAAAATGGAGTTATAAAACTGGAGCACCCGTTATGAGCACTCCAGCTTTATCAAATGGAATATTCTATGCTGCCAGTCAAAATGGCAAACTTTTTGCTTTTGAATAAATTATATGATCAATTCTCACTAAGTAATTGAGCCGAGGTAGCAGCTAATTCTTGAGTCTGAGCGGTTATTTCCTCAAAAGTGTCATGCTAAAACAATTAATGTCGATCGCAAGACGATGCTTTATATCGTCCCGCGATCGAAGCATCAACGTAGGGATCGAAGGATCTAACGACCCCCACGGCTTTTGGAATGACAAGTTTATCTATAGTTTCTATTCATGGCTAAGTAATTGAGCCGAGGTAGCAGCTATTTCTTCAGTTTGAGCGGTTACCTCCTCGATAGTAGCTGAAATATTAGTTATTTCATTATTTGCCAGCCCCATCTGTTCTTCAAGATCATTCGAAATATTAGTTATTATTTCAATCTGTTTAATAATATCCTGTTCACTGAATTTTGTTGATTTAGCAACAGTTTTTGATTGATCAGCAAGTTTTCTAACTTCATCAGCTACAACTGCGAAGCCTTTACCCTGTTCACCTGCCCTTGCAGCTTCTATAGTCGCATTTAAAGAGAGGAGATTTGTTTTTTCGGATATTTCAACAATTTCTTCAGATGATCTTGAAAAGTCGGTAAGCTTAATATCAATTTCTTTTATACTGGAACGAAGATTGTTTGCAGTTTCAATGATCGCTGATATTCTCTGGTTAATACTTTCAATGCTCATAGCATTTGCATTACTTCCCTGAGACACATCGTTAACAGCATTCATGATATCTGAAACTTTTTTCTTCAGATTTGCTGCATTTACGTCTTTTTGTTCACTCATGCATTTTAATTCATCAAGCATGTCATTTATTTCTTTATTTTTTTCAGCCATAGCTCCATGTTCTATTTCAAGTTCTTTTTTATTGTAATAAATGCAGTTATCTTTATGGTTAGTATTATTGTGTATTGATTTTGCAAAGCTCAAACAATTCCCTTACCCGCAAGCATGGCAGTTTACTTCTCTGGATTCATCTGTAGTTTTATGAAGTTCCTTAAATACCTTACCAAGATCATGATTATCAGGTTCTTTAATTCTTACTATTGACGATTTATCAGTATAACGTCTGATATAATCGCTTAAAGGCAGATTTTTTTCAAAGAACTCAAAGAGAGGATATGATGTTGTTTTTTTACCAAACATACCCAAAGAAGTTTTTGTTTTTTCTTTTATTACATCCTGTTTTAAACCGTTCATCTTAAAGTCGATATCATCAAGCGCAACATCTTTACAAGTTGCGGTACCAAGGTTACAACCATGTTCACAATTCAAAATATCCACTAAAAGAGGAATAGTTTTGCCTGATGATACTCTTTTAGTGTATTCATCAAGATATTTATAAGCAAGTTCATTACCTTCAACCTGCCTAACCCATGCACTCGGCACATGAAATTCAACGTTTTCTCTTAAACCTCCGGGTCTTGAGAATGTAAGACCAAGTCCGCATCCGATATCATCAAAATCAAACTCCTTATAACTGTTAAGATTGATCCTGTTTTTATTAATATAATCATGGATTTTTTTATAAGTTATATTGTATTCAACATAGCCGTTAGTGTTTTTATCTTGAAACTCATCAACTTTACCCAAACAAGGCGATAAAAATGCAACTTTATCATTTATTTTGTCATATTCTTTGAGATAAATTGCTGTGCATAGTGTAGGGCTATGGATAGGAGCAAGTTTTGCAATCAATTCAGGTTTATATTTTTCAACATAGTTAACAATTGCAGGACAAGGCTGGGCAACAACGGAATCAATATTATTTTCTGTTATTGCTTTTAAGTATGCCCATGTGGTTATATCAGCACCGAACGAAACATCATAGATTAGATTTACACCTACATTTTTAAGATATCCAAATAATTTTCTGTAGTTATTAAAATTAAATCTTACAGCAGGTGCAGCCACTATGGATATTTTGATTCCTCTTTTAAGATCGTTAAAAAATCTTTCGGTATCATCTCTGAAATCTCTGGCTTTGTGATCACATACACTTATACAATGTCCACATTTAATACATTTATCGGGGTCTACTTTTATCTTGTTTTCTCCATTTACGGTATAAGCTATATTAGCATACATAGCTGGACATCCGGCAATACATTTGTTGCATCCTGCACAATTTTCTTCGATTGTATAAATTGTACTTCTTTCATTAACAGACATTTTGATCACCTTTCTATAATTTAATTACTACTCTACCTAACGTTCAAAAACTATTATTAATTTACATATAAAGAAAATATTAAATTTTTATTCTCGTTTATTACACAAAGTACAAGTTTAAATAGAAGGAATTTAAATAAGCTTATCATATTATTTTATTGATGTTAACATTTTTAGAAATAATTGTAAAATAAGTAATATCAATATTTCAGATTTTATAAAAGATGAATTAAAGCCTGCTAATATTATAAACTTCATAGATATATATATTAATAAATGAAATAGTAAATATAGAATTAATTTAATTTTAAATATAATAAAAAAAAGTTAAAAAATTGAATTAATTCTGTCTTATAATTTCAGGACTGAGGAAAAGTTGTCAAAAGCTAATTAATACGTCATTCTAAGGAACACATTCAACTCCGCTTCGCTCTCTCAGTGTAAATTTCGTGACGTGATGATCTTATCAATATTCAAAAATCGTAATAAGCTAAAATCCAGTATTTATGGTTTGTAATAATCTGCCAAACTGTTAGGGTTGTAATGCTCCCGTTGGTCGCTCGCAATGGCAGAGAGCATTTTAATTAATTTCCCTTTATCCTGCTATAATTAAAGTATATTTAATGGAATTAATTTTATGAATATTAATGTTATTGCAGTTGGGAAAATAAGAGAAAAATACATAAAATCAGGTATAGAAGAATTTTTAAAAAGAACCCAGCCATATTCATCTGTAAAGATTATTGAGATTGAAGCAGAAACAGTCAAATATGATGATCAAATTAAAAAGGCAATGGATATTGAAGGAGAAAAGATCCTGAATATCCTTTCAGACAATTCTTATATTATCGCTATGGATATACCTGGAAAACAATTAAGCTCAGAAAACTTTGCTTCTGAAATCCAAAAAATTAATACACAGGGTATTAATCAGCTAAATTTTATTATTGGAGGAGCATTTGGTCTAAATGAAAAAGTAAAAAAAAGAGCAAACTTTTCTTTAAGTCTTTCAAAAATGACTTTACCTCATCAGCTTGCAAGGTTATTTCTTTTGGAACAGATTTACAGAGCATTCAAAATAATTAACAACGAGCCATATCATAAATAATACGCCTGTAAGAGTAAGGATATATAAAAAAATTTACAGAAAATTATTCAAGAATAGGTCTTAAAAGAACAATTGAATCAAGATTAATCTGGATAAAATCTTGTTTTTCTGTTTTTTTATCAGGATATTTTCTGTAAGATATTTCAACATCTTTAACTGCAATGAAACGTCTGTTACTGTTTAAAATATCGGATATAAGCCTGTTTTTTTTGCCTGTTTTTGGCATAAACACATAGCCTTTGATTTCATAATCTTCAGTAATAATCATAATTTTTTCAGACCAAAATACCGGCCTATTATGTTCTAATAAATTTATATGTTTTTGAACCATTTCTTCATCCATTTTTCTTTCCTTTTAATTTGATTACATCATATTTGAGTAAGACTGGAATAGAGGCAGATACAGTGCCAGTGCAAGCACCATTACAATACCGCCTATTACGATCATTAAAGCAGGTTCAAAAAATTTGCTTATAGTATCCATTGTTCTTTCTAATTGACTATCAACAAAAGATCCCGCCTGATCTAACATACTTCCCAAAGAACCTGCTTGTTCACCAGTAGATAACATACACAATACAATGCCTGGCAGTATATTAGTTGATTTAAGTGCTGTTGTAAGAGATTGACCACTATTAATCATTGTTGTGCATTTAATAAATGCTTCCTTGATTATAAAATTATTGATAGTAAGATTTGCAAGCAATAATGCGTCTATAATTGGAACGCCTGCATCAAAAGCAACTTTTAAAACTGTTAGAAAATTTGACAGGGAAGTAAATTGAACAAAAGTTTTAATTAAAGGAATTTT
>JAQVCB010000035.1 GCA_028689995.1 Candidatus Gastranaerophilales bacterium | reverse complement strand
CCAACTGCAACTATTTTATTATTTTTAATTTTATCAGCAACACCTATCATAAAAAATGTAGTCATATCCACCTCTAAATCTAATCTATGACTGCATTATACCATAAAACCATGTGCAGTGGTCTTAAAAGTATTGAGGACAAAGTTAATCATATCGTTAAAATCAATGAGATTATTATCCTGCATCCGTTTTGTATAGATTTCAATAATGTCCCAAGCCTCTTTTGCTTTATCCATATATTCTTCGAGCTTGGCAATTTCTTTTTCAGTTGTTTTAAGATGATTTCGCTTGCCGATTTTTACAAGATCTTCCTGTTCTGCTTTATCAATTAAAAGTCTGTTAAGTTCCTGACCCCAGTTTTTTCCATCTTTAAGAACTTCAAAATACTTTTCTTTATCAACTCTATTAAGCTTAATCATATCAACAGCTTTTAAAAGAGGAGTAATGTAATAATATGGATCATAATCCCTTGCGAGAAGATATTTAGGCTTATATTCGTCAATTATTTCTCTCATCAGGCTGTATTTTGTCAGATCATCAATAACATTAAATCTTTCAACAAGCTCAAATTTAACTGGAAATTGAGAAATTATATTATTACAAAAAGCGTGATATGTTGAAATTTCAACAGAAGAAGCAACTGTTCCCACTTCTTTAACAAGCCTGATTTTCATTTCATTAGCTGCAGCTTCTGAGAAAGTCAAACAAAGAATGGCCTCTGGTAAAATTCCCTGTTCAAGCATGTATTTAATTCTTTGAATAATGGTAAAGGTTTTTCCTGTTCCCGGACCAGCTAAAACCATAACGGAACCGTCAAGAGTTTTAATACACTCCATTTGTTTTAAATTTGGGGTTATTTTTCTTCGTTCTATTGCCGTATTTGTCATTTTTGAATGCCTTTATTTATAAGGTTTTATATTTTTTCATGTTATTGTAAATAACTCAAAAAATCGTTTTTAATATTAGATTCGATAATTTTCTTTTTTAAAATATCCCTAATTTCATCAGCAGTTTTTCCCAGAAGATTATTAATTTCTTCTTTTTTGAAAGTTTCCCATTCATTACTTTTTTTTCCAGAACAATATTTTTCTCTAATTTGTTTTTCTTCTTCAGTTTTCCAATCTCGTATTTTAATTGTTAATGCAAAAATATCCTTATTATAGTCCATAGACATAAATATTAATGGACGAATTTTTAATTCGTTATTTCTTGTTATGTCAACTTTAATAGGAACAAAATGAATCCCGCATCCTGTACGGTCATTATAGAAACCAGCATTGACTTTCTTTAATCCTAATTCCTTGTCAGTAATTACTTCATGCATTATATTGAAAAGTTCGGTTTGAAAATCTTTTTTGTAAACATCCATCATCTCAATAACATTTTTATGGTTTTTATAGATTTCTCTACATTGTTCTTTAATTTTTTCGTCAAGCATTGGGTAATTCTCCTTTATTATATCCATGTATTGTTCAACAGTTTGTTTGAGAGTCTCATTTGGGTCTGATTGTGATAAGTTTTTTAAAATTTCATAAACTTGCTCATAGGCAACGGGATAATAACCAGTCAAATCTTTTTTTCGTTTTTCCTCATCCGGTTTATCAATATCTAAAAATACATAATACTTATGTTTAAAATCTTTAAATCTCCAAACATTATCAATAAAATCTTTATAATGTTTGCATTGTTTGTTATGCTCATCTGAACCATATTTGTTTTCGATTACACAAACAAAATTCGATTTTTTGGAATGGACAAGTATATCAATTCTACGGTTTATATTTGTAGGGAATTCAGTTTCTATAACTATATCACTTATATCTGAAAGGACATTATCGAGATTTTCAGCTAAAACAGGTTCCAAAAACTGCTTTAAAAATTTATCCTGATAACCATGTGTTTTTTCATTCGGATTTAAAAGCCATGCTAAAAAATTAGAATGCCTGATTTCATAAAATTTTAAAACTTTAAAAATATTGAACTTATTTTGTTCTTCTTCAATTTTAGTCAGGATGTACTCTTGCAATTCCTGAACCTTTTTATCTTCACTAAATTTTTGCAATTGTTTTTCTATTTCATTTAAATTCATTTCTCCTCCTTTATGTTTCTATCAATTCTATAATTAAACTTTCTCTAATTCTTCAACACTAATCAAGCCAAACTTCGCTGATAAATCATCAATATGGTGCATTAGGTAAAGTTCCGATTCTAAATCTCTCTGGTTTAGATCAATAATAGCTTCCCAGTCTGTTCTGGAATGGTGAGCAGCAATTATTCTTGCAAGTTGCTTAAAACTGTTATTCATAGCCCAATTAAAACCGTATTGGGTATGTGAAATCCAATCTTTTTTGAATTCCTCATTAACTTCAATCAGTCCTGATTCAAGGTTGATTTTATACTCAAACATTTTTCCAATATCGTGCATAATGCAAGCTGCAAGTATAATTTCATGATTAATATCTCTTCTAAACTTTGGAAATACTGATTGTGTAAATTCAATACATTCCCAAATATGCTGCATTAACCCGCCAACATAATTGTGATGCATTGATTTAGCTGCAGGAGAGATTTTAAACAGCTCCACATTTTCAAAAATAATTTTAGATGCGGCTTCTTTAAGGTTTTGATCTTTAAAACTGTTAATAACTTCAAGTATATTATTAAAAAGTTTTTCTCTATCTTTCGGTTCAAGACCGATAGGAGCTTCTTCAAGAAGTTCTAGTTCTCTAATATTTACGTTTTTAAATTGCTCTTTATATTCACCAGAGATAATTCTAACAGTATTCCCTGTTCTTAAAGCTTTTGGATCAGCATTATCAATAGATTCTTGCCATAGGATGCAGTTTAAAACTTCTTTGCTTTTAGTATTTTCAAGCTGAAGCTTACCCATTTTATTGCCGTTTTTAGTATCTGACAGGTGAAATTCCTTAACCACGAACTCAGCTGAATAATCGATCATCACAACTCCCTTCACACCATATTTGAAATAATTATATAAAAAACATGTTCATTTTTGTTAATTTGTACTATTTTTGATAATAGCCTTCATAACTGCCATTTCTGTTGTATTTTTTGATTTTGTTACCCTGTTGCTTGTAATAACCTTCATAACCACTATTACGGTTATATACTTTAGTTTTATCTCCTTGTTGTTTGTAATAGCCCTGATAGCTCCCGTTTTTATCATATTGTTTTAATTTCTCACCATCCGAAAGTCCCCAAGAACCGTTTTTTTCATAAGCCAGACAAGGGGATGAAATAATTGACATAAGTGCAAATAATAAAACAAATTTTTTCATACTGTCTCCTTTTTTTATGTTTTCTTTCCAATGAGGTTGAAAATTCTGAATATCTTCAATTGTCTTAGAATTCTTCTTCATTCTCATATCCCTATACATTCCCTTGATGAAATTTATTATCACAAAAACCTATGTCAAAATCGGACACCAATGTTTTTTATATGTCCGTTTATGTCATGGGTCTTTGATATGCTTTTAACGTGAGAGTCAATATGAAAGGTAAGAGCATGAAAAAAAATCTTTTTACATTAATGGCAGTTGGAGTTTTGTTGGTTAATGGAACCATTGCACAGGCAGAAAGTATAGCTCCCGGTCCCGAGCTTAGCATCTATGCAAATAATTCATATAGCGGTTCAGTTTTTGGAACTCTGGCAGAAACTAAAAGAGGCTGTAAAACAGGAAAATCCACTTGTAAAAGCTATCTTGGAATTGTCAAAACTGGCAGCTGTGGAGTAGGCGAATCTATAAAAAATGGGAATTTATCTGTTTTAAAATATGTTGATGTTTACAGGACAGGCTGGTTTTTCAATAGAACCACAACAATTAATGCTTACGGAGACTAAAGGATGAAAATAAATATGGATGAAAAGGTTAAAGAATTTTTGTTAACAGGCATTTTAGCAGTCTTTATTTTGTTGTTATTCAATGCCATTATGTCTAACGGAGTTTATAATAACTACAGAACATCAATGTTTGCAATGGAAAATGTCTCAAAATATCCCAAAGTTGGCAAAGCAACAATGGTTAATTATTTTGGACTTGCAAGATTTGGAGATGACAGTTATCAAACGGCTTTAAAAGATGGTGGTATCTCTAAAATTCACCACGTTGATACAGAAGCCAAAGGTACAATCTTTAAGAAAGTAATGACAACTTACGTTTACGGCGAATAATCCTTCCACACTCGAGCTAAAGTAAGCTCTGAGAAATCAGGGCTTACTTATTTTTTATACTTTCAGTAGCATCAGTAAGAAGATTTTTATAAATAGTCTTAAGACTTGCAGGTTTTATTATTTTAACTAATTTGCCCCATTTAAAAAGATGCCAGCATATTGCAAGGCTTCCACCAGCAGTAAATTCAACTTTAACAGAACCGTCTTTTTGATCTTTCATTTTTTGAGTTGGATGAAAGTGGAAATTCTTAACATCATCTGCAACAGATTTATCAAATTGAAGTACAACATTTAATGGTTCTTCCTGATAAACCCCAAATGAATTCTTGGAATATTCACTTAAATTGAAGCTTTCATCCCTATCAAAATATTCATCAAGAATTTTTAATGACTTTATCTTGGTTAGATTATATAGCCTAATAGCCTTTCTTTCAGGATTATAAGCAACTAAAAAATGCTTTTCTCCATAGATAACACCGTATGGGTGAACGTTGCATGCCTGAAGCTCATTATTGCCTTTTTGATATTCTATTTTGACAATCTTAAAAGCTTTTATAGCTTCTCTTATCAGGCTTAAGACTTCTTTATCTATTTTAAATCTCGGATATTGTCTGATTGCATAACCTTCTGCTTCAAGTAAGGCTTCTAAATCAGTCTCAATACTGCTTAATTCATTTTTATTTAAAACCTTGATTTTAGAAATAACATCATCAATAGTCTCTGCTTTACTTGCTAAGCCATCAACTTCAAGTTTCTTTTTAGTATTTTCAAGCTCTGCAAGTTCTTCAGGGGTGAATGAAACCATAGGAGCTAAAGAATGCTTCCTTAATGTCCAGCGTTTAATTTTAGAACCTGTGTCAACTTCTTCTATTTGAGGAAAAAGCCGAACAACAGCATCACGCATTCTTTCTGCAGTTCTTCTTGATACACTGAAATTCTCTTGAATATCGTTAAGAGACAAGCCTTTATAACTTGTCTGCATAGCAAGTGCCAGTTTTAAAATATCTTCAACTCGTTCGTAACGCATAATAAAATCCTTTTTTTACATTACATCATATTAAAGAAAAATGTCAAAAATGGTCATGCATAAAAATACAAAAAATAAATTGTATTTTTTTCATGATAATATCATTTACAAGGAGTATGCAAGTTGGAAAAGTGTCAATCATTATTAAAACGAGTGGATATAAGGAATTTAGGGCTATCGTTAAGAGTGTCTAATTCTCTTATGAGAGTTGGCATAAAAGATTTGCATACATTGCTAAAAACTCATATTGATGATCTTGAAAACATAAAAGGCTTCGGGAGTAAGTCATTTAAAGAAATTACTGATTTCATTAATAAAGCTAAAACGAATAAGGATTTTTTATTATCTATTTTACAGGATAATAATATAGAAATAACATTTTCCGTAGATGAATTTTTTAATAATTTCAGTACTCCTTCAAAAAATACAGATATTATTACAGAGTTAAATCCCAATTTTTTAGTAAAAATTATAGATACTCCATTTGAAGAAGAAATTAAATGTATTTTTATTAAACAAAATATTAAAAACATAGGCCAATTAATAACAAATGATATTTACAAACTCCTACTCCAGGATAAAACATTTGTATTAAGGGAAGATGGAGTGGAAATTTGTAATAAAATTAAACAATATTTAAATACACTAGGTGTCGAAAATTTTCCTATTAAATTCTCTAAAGAAATATATAAATTTATAACATATTATACTTTAGAAGAAACATTGCTATTTGGTTTTTGTAAATTAATTACTGAAGCAATAGAAAAAAGCTTTGAAATCCTAGATGAACGATCTTTTGAAGTAATTAAAAACAGATTTGGCATAAAAGTGTCCATAATGACGCTTGAACAGATAGGAAAGACTAAAAATATAACAAGAGAAAGAATAAGACAAATTGAAGGTAAGTCAATAAAAAAATTAAAAAAATATTTGGAGAAGGAAACTTTACTAGATCAGTTAATTTTTGCAGAAAATAACATTTTTTCCGAATATGGCGCTGTTTATAAATTAAAAGACATTCAATGCTTTGATGGGTATGAAAAACTCTTTGATAGTATTCTAGGTGAAGATATTTCAATAGATACTTATTTAAATTGTCTATGTAAAAATAAAAAATGGTATAACAAATTCAAACAAAGTTTTTTTTCAATTTTAGAATTAAATAATAAAAATGTTTATGACATAGAAAATATTAAATATTTAATGAAGCTTGAATTAGAAAAGCATATAAACAATTCCTCGGAAACACAAAAAGATAATTTTAATTCAATCTTCGATACTATAATAAGTGATTTTTTAAAACACCATTTAATAAAAATTGATGAAAAAAATTATAAATTTATAAAAGCAGGAAAATTAAATAAAAAGGGGAATATTTCTACAGACATAAGAAATATTGAAATAATCTCATTATTTAAAAAGTTCTATCCAAACGGCGTTCATTTACCGATTGATAATTCATTAGAGCTTGAAAATAATTTAAAGTTACTAACAGATATAATTCCATACAATATGGCAATAAGAACTCTTAGTGATGGCATCATAAAGGCTTCAAATGAAGTAATCTTATGGGATAATGGACATTATATACACATAGAAAATGTGCAAATACGATGGTCGATGGTAGATAAAACTATTGATTTAATCATTTCTGAATTTAACAATGGAATTCCTCATTTTTCCATAAAAAAAATCTATGAAAATCAGTCTAATGAATATGAATCTGCAGGAATTTCTAATACAACAGCATTATTAGGCTTAATAAAATACAAAAACAATCCTCGTATAGGCAATATCAAATTAGAATTATACGATATAGAGGCTAATGGAGATAATATAAATAAAACAAATATAATTGAAGAATTTTTAAAAGAAAAAAAATCTTGGGTTTCAATAAATGATATGAAAAAACATTTTTGTGAAACGCTAGGTTGGGAAAATTATCAAATTGAGCAATATGTATCAAAAAGCGTTTTAGCCAAAAAAGAAACAAAACTGGGTTATGTGCACTTAAAAGTTTTAATTCAAATGTTAAATAAAAGTGCTTTGCAAGAATTATTAGAACTCTTATATAATCAAACAGATTTTACTAATGAACCAATTAAGCTAGAAACAGTTCGAAGATCTTCTTTTTCCAGAAAATGGAAATTAATACTAGGATATGATGTGAATGGTAATTTTATATCTGATTTCATTGATAGTTTAAATCTAAAAAATTTACCTTTAATTTTTTATCAAGGAAGTGTATATCCTGAAAACTACATATCAGAAACATTGGTTGCAAAATATGATATTGCTCAAGTTATTGAAAATTATAATAATCAAAACATGTCAGAAGTTTTTTTTGAATTTAAATATTTTAATGAAGAGTTATTAAGAAAAATAATGGATTCGGATATAAAAATAGCGAATGTGTTATGGGATAAAGCATTTGAAGAAATGTGTGAATTCTTTTATAAGAATGACTTAAGAAATTTAGGTATGCTTTTGTTTTTTCCCTTTCATTGCATTAAATTTAAAAAACTTTTTACAGAATCCATGATAAATAAAACAATAGATAAAGTTTATTCTCGACTTGAAAGCCTTGAAGATAAAAAATCAGAAGAAGAAAATAATGTAAAAATTAGTGAAGTATTTTGGAGCTAGGAAAAATAATGTCATTTTTGGAATTAGATATCAAAGACTTATATGTTACGGAAAATAATGATATTCCTAATGAATTTTATAACGTAGTTCTCCCTGAAGCCGTATTATACAAAAGGGCTGCCGGTTTTTTTTCCAGCTCAGCATTGATTTCAGTTAGTAAAGGATTAAGAAATTTTTATTACAATGGTGGTACTATTCGTTTAATCGTTTCACATTTGTTTTCAAAAGAAGATATTGAAGCAATGGAAAAGGGTTATAAAGCAAGAGAAGATATTATATATAAAAGTCTTGTCGAAAATTTTGATATTAATGAAATTTCGGATAATGATGGTTGTAATTTTCTTGCATGGTTAATATATGAAGAGAGATTAGAAATTAAAGTTGTAACTAAAAAAGAAAATAAGTTTGGTATTTTTCATGACAAATTTTTGATATTAGTTGACAAAGACGAGAATAAAATATCAGCAAGAGGCTCTACAAATGAAAGTAAGACGGCATATGAAGACAATTATGAGTCAATTGAAATTGATTTTTCTTGGGATACTTCATTGAATAATAGAACAAAACAAAGAGAGCAGCAATTTGACGAAATATGGGAAGGCAAAAGCATAAAATGGGAAATAAATGAATTTCCTAAAGCATTAAAAAAACAAATTATTCAAATTAGAAAAGATATTCCACCTGCTCCACAAAAAGCTTTTAGAAATTTACATAAGAAAAAAACTGAAGGAATTGCTATACCATCGAATATAGAATTGAGAGAATATCAAAAAAACGCAATAAAAGAATGGGTTAAAAACAACTCTACCGGAATTTTTGAAATGGCAACAGGGACAGGAAAAACTATCACAGCCATATCCGCAATAGTTAAATTGTTAGAACAATATGAAAAGCATTCTCAACCTTGTGCATTGGTAATAGTTGTACCATATAAAGTTTTGCTGGAACAATGGATTGATATATTAGCAAAGTTTAATATTTCAGCAATACCTTGTTATGATTCAAAAAAAACTTGGTTTAAAAAATTAAAAACAACAATAGAATTATTTAACAAAGGCTATAATAAACATTTTTGCTTAATTACTACAAATACAACATTTTCAGATGATGACTTCCAAAGTTTCCTTTCAAAAATACAAAAGGATTATATTTTTTGTGTTGATGAGATGCATCATATGGCAACAGATAAAGTTATACCTTTGCTTCCTGAAAATGCCAGATTTAGATTAGGATTATCAGCAACATTAATGACAAAATTTCAATCTGAAAATATGGACGAATTAAAAAAATATTTCGGCGGTATTGTTTATGAATTTTCTATGAAAGAAGCTATTGGTGAATTTTTAACTCCATATAATTATCATCCTATTTTTGTTGAACTTACAGATGAAGAACTTGAACAATATCACGATATTTCTAAAAAAATATCAAAGGCTATAGCCATGAGTGGGGGTTTTTCTGATGAGAATATCGGCTTAAAAGCACTTTTGTCACAGAGGGCACGTTTAATTGCTTCCGCTGAAAATAAATTAAATGCTTTAATTGAACTTAAAGATAAAATAGTAAACACTAATTTTAATTTGTTTTATTGTGGAGATAAATTAGAAACAACTTCAAATGAACGGTTTATAAACAGAGTAAATAGTGTCTTAAAAAATGATATAGGTATTAGTATTCAGAAATTTACTGCTGAAGAAAACAAAAAACAAAGAGAAGATATTTTAAAGTTATTTTCTAATGGACTTATTCAAGGTTTGTCAGCAATTAGATGTCTTGATGAAGGTGTTGATATCCCACAATTAAGAAGAGCATTTATCTTATCCAGTGGTACAAATCCCAAGGAATTTATTCAAAGAAGGGGACGTGTTTTAAGAAAAGCACCAGGTAAAGAATACGCAGAAATATATGATTTTATAGTATTTCCTGTTTTGAGCAAAGAAAAGCTTGCATCTCTAACACCAGAGGAAATACAATTAGAAAAAACTATCATAAATAGAGAATTTGAAAGATTAAAAGAGTTTGCAGATTTGGCTATGAATGGGATACAATCATATAATGAATTTCTCAAAAAATGGGAACTTTATTCATAAGGAGACATAATAATGGAAAATATTGAAAAAAGAAAAAAAGAATTTGACAATTTAATGCAAAATTATAATAAAACTGTAGGAAAAATATGGGTACAAATATCTGAAATTGAAAAAAACAATACTTTAAAACCTAATGAAAAGGAAGCAAAAATTAAGGACACGATTATGAAGGGAGTGAGTAATTATGATAATTAAGAGAATTACTTTAAAAAATTTCTTCAGGTTTTATGGTGAAGTAAAAATAGATTGTTCTTATAATACAGAAAACAATGTTACAGTCATTAAGGGTGATAATGGTACAGGCAAGACAACTATTTTAAGTGCGTTTCATTGGGCATTCTACGGTGATGTAGTTGACCCATTAACAACTGACGCAATGTTAAATAAAAGACAACGTAATGAAATGCCCAATAATAGTACTTCTGAATCATTCGTTCTAGTTGAAATTTCTGATAAAGGTGTTGATTATCAATTTCTTAGAAAGCAACTTTTTTATAAAGATAATAGTGGAAATGTCTCTAAAAAAGATGATCCGCAAGTAATTATAAGTGATCATTCCACTCAACCACATTCAATTATTACTGATAGGGAATTTTTTAAAAATATTATTCCAAAAAATTTAAGAGGTTTTTTCTTTTTTGACGGGGAAAGAATTGACAGATTAGCAAAGATTGATGGCAAAAATGAAATTAGACAGGCTACATTGGATTTGTTAGGTTTAACCAATATAAAAAATATTCAAGGATATTTAAGCCCAATAAAAAATGATTTTAACAGAGAATTAAGTAAATTATCTTCAAATATTGAAACGAAACATTTAACAAAGGAATTGGATTCTGTAGTAGAGAAAATAAATAAGAATAATGAAACATTAGAAAAATTTCAAACAGAGATTGCAAAAACTAAAGAAGTCAAAGAAAGATGCGATTCATATTTAAAATCACACAATGTTGAAATTGTCAGACAACAGGAAAAAAAGAGAGATCAACTAAATAAAGAAAATGATAACATTAATAACATAATAGAAAATGATAAGTCTAAGATTTTAAAACATATATCAAAGCATTTTAAAACTTTTTTAATTGCGGATAGTTTTTCAAATATTGCAGATTTTTTGGATGATAAGAGAAAGAAAAAACAATTACCATCTGATATTAAAGAAACGTTTCTAAATGATTTATTAGATTCAAAAATATGCATTTGCGGAAGACCTATACATGAAGGCACTCCTGAGTTTAATTCTTTATTAAAATTAAAAGAGACAGCTGGCAGTAAAGAATTAGACGATTGTTATAGCAGATTGGTATCCTTTATAAAATATTCAGATAACAAAGAATTAAAGGAAAGTTTTTTTAATGTAATATATCAACATAAGCAAAAAGTTTATGCAGCTTCTGAGCGTAAAGAAGAAATAAAAAAAGATCTTAATGATATAAAAAAATACTTACAATCTATTAATGATGTTCAAATTAATGAAAATGAAAATCTTAGAGACAAATCTGAAGAACGTATAATACATTTGAAAGCTGAGGAAATTAGTTGTAAAAATACAATTAAAAGGTTAAATGAACAAGAGCAGGATTTAAATGCAAAAATTTCTAAAGCGGAGGACAAAAATAAAGGAGCTGATATATTCCGAAAATCATTTTCAATGGTTTCTGAACTGGAAAAATTGAACAATAAAATAAATGAGTTCTTTATTGACGTTACTCAGCAAGATATGGATATAAAATTAAAAGAAGTATTTTCTATTTTAGCTAGAAAACAAGATAGAGAACCCATTTTATCCAAAAATTTTGAATTACAAATAGTTAATAAAGAGACACAAGCGAGTCAACTATTATCACAAGGAGAAAGGCAAATAACAAGCTTATCATTTATTGGTGCAATCGTTTCTTATGCTAAGGAAAAAGCTAATATGGGGTTTCATTCAAGCTTTGCTGGAGGGGATTATCCAATTGTTATGGATTCGCCTTTTGGAAATTTAGATCCAACGCATAAAGAAAATGTTGCAAAAGGAATTCCTTTATTAGCAACACAAGTTATAGTTATAATTTCAGAAGGACAATGGAATGGTGTTGTTGCTGAAAACATGAGATCAAAAGTAGGTGAAATTTATGAAATGAAAGATGGATATACCTCTACTCCAGATAGTGAATTTACTGAAATAGGGAGGGCTTCATAATGAAAAATTCTTTTAATAAACCTGAAGCTTATGAAAAATATTATCAATATTTAATAAGAGATTTTAAATTTTTTGAAACAATGAAAGACATTTTTATGCTTTCAGCTGTGATTGGTTTTAAAAATAATACTAGTCTACCTTTCCCTAAAAGTGGTGGAGAACCAATAAAAGATCATATTTTTAGCGAAGAAGATAAAAATATAATGGATATAATTGCAATTGAAACAAGAAAAGATTTAAAAATTTTATTAAAAGAAAATCAAGAAGAAAAGTATAAAATGATGGAAGAATATGCACATGCAGGTATTCAATATATAGTAAAAAATATATTTATTGCTGAAGAAGTTACTGATGCTGATAAATTACTTGATTTTGTATGTAAATATGCTCCAAATTCTGAAATACCTAAGCAACCAGACATTTCAACAATGATGAGTAATATTGTAGAAGAATTGGAACTTTAAAAAACTCAATAATCATTTGACTTTAACCATATTCCACTCTATACTTAAGTACATACTTAAGTATAGAGTGGAATATGGAATTTACATATAAATTTTCAGCAGTAAAAGGTATTCAGGCAAACCAACAATATTACATATCAATGGTTCCTTTAAAATATCTTTCAAAATTATTTAAAGAGGAACTTGATGTTCCTCTCCCTGAGCATCGTTCACAAAGACGTATTAACGAACTTAGAATTCCTGAAATAAAAAAATATATTTTAGACAACCGTAATAATTATATTTTTTCAGCGTTAGCTTCTTCTATCGATGGACATTTCGTTTTTAAGCCAATCCCTGATAATGAAAATATAGGGATTTTAGAAATAGATATGGATGCTAGGTTTTTAATAAATGATGGCCAACATAGATTAGCTGCAATAAACGAAGCACTCGGAGAGGATGAATCTCTTTTAGATGAGACTATTTCAATAGTATTTTTCAAAGATGAAGGTTTATATAAAAGTCAGCAAATGTTCACGGATTTAAACAAACATGCTGTAAAAACTTCAAATTCTCTATCTACGTTATATGACTCTAGAGACGAATTGGCTGTTGTTACCCGTGAGGTAATAAATAGAGTAAGTTTTTTAAATCTTTATACAGACAAAGAAAAAGATATTTTAGGCAAAAATTCTTCTAAATTATTTACATTAAACAATCTCTATAAAGCAAATTATAAAATTTTGAGGAAAAAAAATTGCAGTAAAAAAGATGAAGAATTTTTGTGTAATTTTTGGAATGAATTATCAAGTAATGTTTGTGAGTGGCAAGAGCTAATTAATAAAAATATTACAAAAAAAGATTTAAGAGAAAATTACATTGTAACATTAGCTGTTACTCTTAACGCTTTTGGTAAATTAGGAGCATATTTTTATGATACACCCTCTGTTGATATGCATTCAAAATTTAAAAAAATGCAAAAAATCAATTGGAGCAGAGCATGCAAAGAAAATTGGTATGGCAGAACAATTAGAAATGATGGAAAAATAAAAAATAATGATGAAGCTGTATTTTTAACTTGCAATAAAATCAAAGAACTTTTGTCTATAGCTATTTCAAAAGAAGATAAAATGAAGGAAATTCGAATTCTGGAAAAAGGAAATTAAAATGCAAAAAAATAAATTTGAAATATTCAATAACATCATAGAAGAAATGAAAGAAGTTTATCTTTATGATAATAGACCATGGATGATTGGATACAGTGGAGGCAAAGATTCAACTCTATTATGTTGTTTATTATTCGAAATGCTCAAATCTTTGCCGAAAGAAACTGATTACAAGAGAATTTATGTTGTATCATCCGATACAATGGTTGAAAATCCTATTGTAAAAAATTATATGCATGATGTTTCTTCTAAAATTAATAAAGCTGGCAAAAAATTTAACATAACCGCAGAAATTATATATCCTAAAATTGAAAATACTTTTTGGTGTAAGGTTATTGGATTAGGTTATCCTACTCCCGAACCTCCTGGATTTAGATGGTGCACTGACAGATTAAAAATTCATCCTATGAATGACTTTACCATTAATACTCTAAAAAATAATGGTGAAGTAGTTTTATTACTAGGAGTTAGAAAAGCAGAAAGCTCTTATAGAGCCCAAAATATTCGTAATAGAGAAATAGATGGAAAATTATTAGTTCCGCACAGTGAAATAGAAAATGCCTATGTTTATAACCCATTAACAGAAATTTCTAACGAAATAGTTTGGGAATATTTATTAAAAGATAATGGTGAAACACCTTGGAATTCAAGTAACAAATATTTGTTTTCATTATATCAAGGTGACAATTTAGGTGAAGAAAAAAGTGTAGTTGGTGAAATAGATAAAGATAAAATTCCTGTTACAGGCAATTCAAGATTTGGTTGCTGGATTTGTACTATGGTAAAAGAAGATAAGTCTTTAATGAACTTCATTAATCGTGGTTCAAATGAGTTAATTCCATTAAGGGACTTTAGAAATTGGTTATTGGAAATTCGAAACGATTCTTCAATGCGTGATACCAAAAGAAGAAATGGAAGTGTATACGTTAAAAGTAACGGTGAACCTGGATTCGGACCTTTTACTATGGAAGGTCGAAAAATAATACTTGAAAGGCTTTTGAAGTTGGAGCAAGAAACAGGTATAGAATTAATAACACAAGAAGAACTTAAATACATAGATAAAATTTGGGAAGAAGAAGGAGATTTATCAAAGCGAGCTTTGGTTGATTTATATTTTAATGTAAAAGGGACAAGATTGCCTTGGGACAAATATAAAAAGCCGTTATTTGAAGCTAGTATAGTTAACAAAGTAGAACATTTTGCAAAAGAATACGATGTCCCTTTTGAGTTAATATCTAAACTTATTATTGAAATAGAAAAAAATAAAAATTTTACAAGATCAACAATTGTAAATAAATCTTTTGACAAGGTTCTAAATCAAGGTTGGCTACATCAATCTTCTATAAAAGAAGGAATGGAAATATATGATAATTAATAATATAGAATTAAACAACTTTGGCTCATATGAAGGGAAGACATTTTTTGATTTTCAATCATTTGATGACAAAAATATTATATTAATTGGAGGTAAAAATGGAGCGGGTAAAACCACTTTATTTACAGCAATAAGATTGTGTATTTATGGTTTTAAGTCTTTTGGATACCAAAGTTCAAATGCTTTTTATAATAAAGCAATTATAAAAATAATAAATAATAATTCAAAATTAGTTGAGCCAACAAATGCACATGTTAAGATAAACATCTCAATCAATAATGGGCAAGATTTAGATGAATATAATATAAAGAGAAAATGGATTCTAGTAAAAAATTCTGTAGAAGAACAATTGATTATTTATAAAAATGAAAAATTGTTAAAGGAAGAAGAGATTGCAGACTTTGAGAAATATATTATGCAAATTATTCCTCCTGATCTGTTTGATCTCTACTTTTTTGATGGAGAGAAAATTTCAGATTTTTTCTTAGAAGAAGGTAGTAAAGTAAGATTAAAAAATGCCTTTTTGACAATTTGCGGTTATGACATTTTTGACATTATAAATAAAAACTTTAGAAGAATGCTTTCATCCTCATCACAGGACAATAAAATAGTATCAAATTACATAAACTTAAAAGAAAAAATAGATAATTCAAGTAAGGAAATAGAAGAATTAAAAGACAAAATAATTTTAAATTATAAAAATATACAAGAAATTGATTCAAAAATAAAACATTTAGATACAAAATATAAAAATAATGGCGGGGTATTAAAAGCAGAATGGGATAAAAAATTTCAGGCGATAAAGAATGAAGAAAGTTTTAGAGATGAAAAAAATGCCTGGTTAAAAAAAGCAGCAAATGAAACTATTCCTTTTTTAATATTAAAAAACAATTTAATACAATTAAATAAATTAATAGAAAAAGAAACAGATTTGAAAAAATACCAAGCATTTTCTGACATATTAGAACAAGAGAAAATCCTTGAAATATTTAAAAGAAAAATAAAATTTTATCCTAAAATAGAAAAAATAATATCTGAAATCAGAAGTGAAGTAAAAGAGAAGTATTTAAATAATAATTTATTATTAAATCTATCATCAGAACAAAGTGGTATCATTCAATATCAAGTAGAAAAAATACTTAAATTTAATCAAAACGATATTATTAATGTAATAAGCTCAATAAAAGAATCAATTAAAAAATCACAAATTATAAGAGAAGAAATTGAAAAATGTAATATTGATAAGATTGATGATTATGTGAATTTAAAATCAAACTATTTGGATGAAAAAACAAAATTATTAAATTTATCCGCAAAATTGGGTAATGATATTCAAAAATTAGAATCTAGCTTTGCAATATTAAATAACGATTTTTATAGAGCAAAAAAAGATTATGAAAATGAATTAAAAAAGAATTCAATCAATGATATTTCTTCAAAAGCTGTTTTAATGTTAGATAAATTAGAAGCTGATCTATATGAAGACCAAATTTCTAAAGTAAGAAAATTCTTCAAGAAAGAAATCGACAACTTAATGAGGAAAAAGAATTTCATTAACGACATCGAAATTGATTCGGATTTCAATATTTCAGTTTATAGAACAGAGGTTTATTCCATCGAACAACTAATTAAAATTAAAAAAGAGATAGGATTAGATGGAATTTCTAACGCTCTAGGATATAAGTCCTTCCAAACAATTGAAAAGCTAGAGAATTTAGATAATATAAAAAATAAAGAACAATTAATTCAATTAGACATAGAATTAGATAAAACATCTTTTTCAAACGGAGAAAAACAAATTTTTATAATGGCATTATATAAATCTCTAATGAAACTACGTCACTACGAAGTTCCTTTTGTTATAGATACTCCATTTGCACGAATAGATGCAGAACATAGAAATAATATCTCAAAATATTTCTTTAGAGAATTGAAAGGACAAATATTTATTCTATCAACCAATAAAGAAGTTGAAAGTAATCAATTTAATATGCTGAAAGATAAACTGGCTTTCACTTATATGTTAGATAATCAAGACAACAAAAAAACAATTGTACACAAAAATATTTATTTTACTGAGGTAGAAAATGTTATTTAAAATAAAAACATCAAAAAAAACTATGGATATTTTTCAAAAAATTTCTGGAAGTGAACAATTACAACCTTTTATATTAGCAAAATTGGCATTAGCATTATCAATACAGTCAAATGTTCAGTTATCTCGTTCTGACTTCAGTACTGACATATTAGGTTTAGAATTAAATAGACAAACTATTACAGGCGAATTTGATTTATTATTTAAAGCTCTTATAGAAATGTTAGAAAAAAAACATTTAAATGATGATGATTATTTTAGAAATTATTTAAAAGCACATCTTGATAGAGGGGCTCTTATGCTTGCTAATGAACATCGTTACGGGGGAACTTTTTTAACACATTTACTTGATTTAGAAAAAGCTATTTAAATTGAAATTCTTAAAAACCTTTTAGACTTGATTTAAACTCTCTAATTCATCTTTTAATTTTTTTATATTGTCTATAATTTTTTCATCAAGATTTCTGGGAAATACATAATCTTTGAATTTATCCATATCCCCAGTAATTATTTTATTATATGATTTATTTATAATGTCAAAATGAGTAGTAGCCTTTCCTAATAACTCTCTGAGTTCATTATCCTCAATTAATCCACTTTTGGTAAGTATTAATTCTTCAGTTCTTTTACCAATAGATATTATTTCCTCTATTAATTTTTTATCATTTTCGGAAAAATTATAATTTTCTAGCAAAGCAATTAGGGTTCTAAAATTATCAGGTTTATCTTCAATCATAATTTGGTATAAATGTTTACTTTTATTTATTAATTGCTGAAAAGGACCATAAAACTCATTAAGCTGTTTATATATCTCCTTTCTTCTTTCGTCAGTATTTTTCGATTTTAATAATTTTTTATTATAAAGGTAGCCAATAAATAAACCTGTTAAACCCACTATAGTTGGACCAAGATCCTTAATAAAGCCAAATATGCCATTAAAAATATCACACATTTATTATCCTCCTTTAGAAATTTAACCTTTAATATGATATAAATAATTATATTTCAATTCTCAGGTTAATCACAATAATAATAGCATTGATTTAAAAAAAATATTCATTCAAATTGTTTGTTTCATGAAAAATTATTATTTTTCATGTGTTTTAAGGTAGAATTTTTTATTTCTTCAAATTCTTTTTCTCCGAGTTTTAAATAAGGTCTTGCAGGGATATTGGCTTTTTTGTTTTTTCCAGCGTTGCCTCCGAATTGGTGAATTGCTGCATAAATTTTATTTGTGCCGACAACAGCAGAATTATCATCATATTTACTGGTGATTGAAGTAGCGAGATCACCTCTCATCTGTAGGATTTTGCCCGGCCAGTATCCTTTTTTAGTCCGCTGTTTTATTGTAACTTTAGCAAGAGGAGTCCATTTATCCGGTCTGCCTTCCTTATCAAAGTTTTCCTCAACTGAATCTGCCATAATTCCTGCAATATTTTTCATAAGAGGTCTTAGATTTTCAGTTTTTGCAGCCAACTTTTTAAGTAGCTGCTGGATCTCTTTATCATCAATCTTTATTTCTATTGGTTCCGGCATTAAGTTTCCTTTATCGGATAATTAGCGATTAAAAGCTCTTTGAACATTTTGTTTTTACGGTCTTTATTGTTAATTCCGTTAAGTCTTTCAATTGCAATCATTTCATAGTCTTTGTATAGCTCCCTGACTTTTTCAGAATCATCATAGGACAGCAAAAACCTACCTTTGATATTTTTCAAGATTTCTTTAAGGCGTTCGTGGTCAAAGTCTTTGGTTGAAGTGGTTTCATAACCGCAGCCGAAAGTATATGGTGGATCACAGTAAAAGAAAGCTCCTTCAAAGTCATATTGGCTTATCAATTTTTCAAAGTCTCTATTTTCAACAAGCACTTTATCAAGTCTTTTGTGAATTGCATCGATTTTTAGCAAAATATTCCCCTGACTTTTGCTTGCACCGCCTGAAGATTTTTTAACAGTACCGTATGTTTCACCTCTACCACCGAATGAGCGTGTTATTAGAAACATAAACCTTGCAGCTTTTTGAATGTCGGTTATTCCGTCAGTATTTATAAACTGCATAAACATTTCCCTGCTACCAAGCAGGTATTTCAGTTCATCTTTTAAAGCTTCGGGGTGATATTTTACGATCCTGAAAAGATTAACAAGCCTGCCGTCAAGATCGTTGTAAATCTCAAGATCCGCCCATCTTTCCTTGTAAAACAGCACCCAGCCAGCTCCTCCAAACGGTTCTATATAAGACTGGATGTCTTTTGGAACAAGCGGTTCTATGGTTTTTCTAAGGAGTCTTTTGCCACCGACCCAGTTCAAAAGTGATTTTGTGTCAATTGTCATATATTCTGCCTCCAATCTTTTACTTTTCCGGGATTATAGCTCCAGCCAACATCGGGTGATATTTTATGCTCGGTTAAAGGATCTGTATAAACGGCAACAGGCCTTAGCTCACCTGTCTTTTTCGATACAAGCTTTAGTTCTTCGGATAAATGTCCAGTGGACGAATCAATTCCCAGATCTCTTTTTTTGATGTTCTCATCAGATAAAGCTCTGACTCTGCATCTGCATCCCCAGCCGTTAGGCGGATAGAATGAATCCCAGAACTGATCATCGTAAGGAAAAATTCTTCCGTTAAGCATTGAGTGAGAGGGTCGAGTCCTTCTGTCCATTACAGCCACATATTGCCAATTTGGGCGGTTATCCACATTATCAATCTGTTCTTTATATCTGCCTGCCATATATGCGGTTTGAATATTTGTCCTGTAAATTGTCTTTAATCTCCAAACAGAGCCAAGCTGGACAATTTCTGCTCCTGTATCATCACCGACTGCAACTTTTCCCCACCAACCTTTATTCTTGAGTTTTGGCTCCAACTCCTTTTTAAACTGCTGAAATGTAAGCCCTTCTTCCATAGCTTTTTCAACAATTTCCCTAATGTCCAGCAGAATATCATTTCTCATAACTTTTGCTACAGCGAAAGATCTTGTATGAGCATCCTGCCAGATATCATGCCAGTCCCAAGTAAACTCATATTCCTTGTCCTTGAGATATTTTAGGGCTTTCTCTGGAGTGAGAGTAATCAGATATTTCAAATCAGGCTGCATCGATTCTATCCTCAGCCATCTTTACATATTCAGGATTAAGCTCTATTCCAAGCCAGTTGCGGTTTAATCTTTTAGCGACAACTGCTGTGGTTCCGCTTCCCATAAAAGGATCAAGAACTATTCCATTTTCTGGACAGCCGGCTTTTATTGGAGTTTCGATTAACTTAGGAGGATAAATTGCAAAATGAGCTCCTTTAAATGCGCTTGTTGCAATATTCCACACAGTTCTTTTATTCCTGCCCTTATAAGTAGGATCATAAAGCACTCTTTGCTGGAATTTTTCATAATTTTCTTTTGAAATTCCCTGATAAAACCTGCTTTTATTCTCGTTAACTCTTGATCTTGCTCTTTGCTTTGTTGATTCGGTTATAGGTTCAAACTGCTGCTCAAAATAGTATTTCTTACTTTTTACAAAGAAAAACAGATATTCAAAATCAATGGTAAATCTGTCTTTTACACTATGAGGCATAGAATTAGGTTTTTGCCAGATTATTACATTTCTTAGAATCCAGCCTCTATTCACCATCTCAACCGCAAATCTGAAAGGGATTAAAAGCAGGCTTTTATCAAATTTTCCTCTTGAATGAGCAACTTTTGGCAGATAACTTAAATCATCAGGCAATATTGAGTTTTTACCCTTTGTCTGTTTTGCATGTGATAAACCAAGACAGCTACCGCCGTAAGTGTCACCAAGGTTGACCCAGCAGGTTCCTGTATCTTTTAAAACTCTCTTGGTTTCATCAAAAATATCGCAAAGATGCTTTATATAAAGATTAAAGTCCGGTTCTGCTCCAATTTCACCCTGCCAACCATCATCCCAAGTTACAGGATTTGTGCCGTACTGCCTTAATGCCCAATATGGAGGAGATGTCACCACGCAATCTATGCTTGCATCAGGCAAGGTTTTAAGAGAATTTAAACTATCACCGCATATAATTTTGTTAATCAAGTCCATTCAGTCTGCCCCATATTTCAGATATAAATATTGCTTTTTGAAGAATTTTTTCAATTTTATCGGTTTTCAATCCTTTTTCGGAAACCTGTTCATAAATCTCCTCATAGGAATTACCTTCTTTAACGAGTTTTAATACAGGTTTTAGAATCATTTCAGCCTGTCCTTGCAATTCTTCAGGAGTAAATGAATCAACAAATTCATCGATTGTCTGCTGATCAGGAAATTTTTCTTGCTGTTTGAATTCACTGAATACTGAATCTTTTTTAACAGGCTGCTCCTGCTGGATTTCGATATCCTCTTCATCAAAACCGTATGTTTTTATAAAATATTCCTTTGTGAATTTAACTCCGGTTTCAAACAGGGTTTTATCCCGCTGAGATAGGGTTAAATCAACATCTTCTTCCTCATACATTTCAAATATTGGAATATCTTTTTCGCTGAAATTAAGCTCGTAAATCCACTGAATAAGCTGGTTAAGAGATTTTTCAACAATTTTTTTATCAGAATCAACAATATCTTTTCTAACTTCCATATGTGTTTTAGCTGCAGCCAAGCTTCCGCTATTGCCAAGCTCGGTTGTCAAAGTCTGCCCGAGTATTGCCTTTGAAATTTCGGCATTCATTTTATCAATAAGTTTGTCAAACACGTCAGCTGAGGATGCTTTTGCTCCTTCGACAATTTCAACCGAGCTGTCATCTGGAATTACTGCAATAGCATCCTGAATCATAGCTTCAAGCATATCTGCAAGGTTATCAGTATCTTCTTTTGAAGTTCCTCTTGGATGTTTACCAACTAAAAACGGCATTCCGTATTTTTCCGTAAAAATCACCCAGAATTTAAGACTGCCTTTTTTAAAAGCAACAGGCCAGAATACTCGTGATAATGTTCTTTCTCCATATGGATTTTCATAACTCGGATTTGACTGAGGACAAAGGAATTTTCTATCAGGTAAGTCTTCACCATAGTAGTTTTCTTTAGTACGAAATTTTAGCTTGTTATCATCATCAAAGCAGAACCACTCAGGCGGTTTTGCTTTAATTTCAGCTGGTAAAATCAGGTTCCCCTGCTTTTTCCAGATAATCTCAAGTGGCTGAAAACCGAATAATGAAGCGTTTAATATCTCGGATATGACTGAATTCAGGTCAATTGACTTGAAGAAATCTTCAATAAACTGCCCCTGCTGAGTTTTATCTTTGCCTCTATTTATCTCCCATTCCAGAGACAGCACGCCGGATTTTCTTGATTGAACACAAGCCCAAACGTGAGGATCGCAGAGCAGTTCTTTATAAATCCTGATATCTTTACCCTGTTTTCTTAATACAGGATCGGGATCAGGCAGCATCATTGCCAGATTATAGAAATTAAATGAGCGTTTGCGTGTTGCAATCTCACTTCCTACCGTATTATTTATAGTTTTATCAGGATTTATATTTTCTGCCATAATAAACATCCTTTAATCGGGTTTTAAACAGTGGTTAAAAAGTGGTTAATTTTTTCTGTATTGGATTTTTATCTCTTTCCGGGTATCAAACTATGCAAAAATCAAAAAACTCTTTTTTCTGAGCTTCTGATAAAATTCAATAATTTTTCGTAATCTCATAACTTTCCCTTCTCGCTCTTGAAGCAATATTTATCGGACCTGCATTAGTTCCAACAGCATATAAAGCAAGAGCTAGTGCCCAGAATCTGTCAGCGTGACCGTTAACTTCGCAGGAATCAGCATCAAATCGAATATTCCCAGCTGAGGTTGTAATCCTTCTTACCGAGTGCAAATCCTCTCTTGTATCGTGTTCAGCAGGTATAAATACAGATTTATCTTCAAAATTTGTCCTGAGATTATAGGCAAGTTCTTCTTTTACCTTGTTGGTGAAGTTGATCGCCTCAACTCTGTATTGTCCGAATTTTCTCTGCGCTGATTCCGCTAGCTGCATTCCAAGTCCTGTTGAATCTATACAGCAGCGTCTTAAATTTCTATGCTTGAGAATATTGGTTAAAACTTCTTCTTGTATATGAAATGGTGTTTTTTCAAGAATTTTAACCATTCTGGTATATTTTGATTTTTCAAAAGCCTCAAGAATCCAGATAACCGTCAAATCTTTCTTTCTTCCGATATCCATCCCGACAAATAAGTCGCCCGTTATTTCATCAAGATTTTTTAATATATTTTCGGTTTCACAAGATGAGATCAGTTCATAAGGAAGAAATGCCGAAGCTTCGTCAATTGGCACACAGCAATACTCCTGCAGCCAGGTATATTCATCAAAACAGTTTGCCATCTGCTCATTTAGCCATTCTTCCTTTTCCTGCTCAGTTGCTTTTTTCTGGAGTATTTTATCAACCATCCCTTCATCAACAGCAAGCTGAATTGGGGTTGTATGAAGATTCCACTTGAGTTTTCCTTTATTAACCTGTTCTATAAATTTATAAAACCTGCACTGCTGTCCGTTATGAGTGGAAAGTATTCTTAAAGGAAATCCCCAAGTCACGCAAGGTCTTGCTGCTTTCCAAAGTTGATCCTGACTATCATGGTGAGCAAATTCATCAAGGACAACCTTTCCTCCTTTAGACCTGAAACCTTTAGGGTTGGAAGACAGGGCATGAATTTTTGTACCGTTTGCAAACTCAATTATAAAAGCTTTTATGTCTTTCTCTGAATCTACAACAACATTTCCAAGAGGCTTGGCAGCCATATGGAATAATTTTGTCCACTGCTCGCAATATGCTATATATTCCCTTGCAGCGGATTCATCGGCTGATGAGAACCAAACAGATGGGACTTTCTTTGAAACACAATCCCGAACATCTTCATAACTTTGAACATAGGTAGCTCCAATACGGCGTGATTTCTCCCAGATTTTTACCGGCGAGTTATCATCAAGCCATCTTTGCTGATATGGTAAAAAGTATTTGTTCAAATTATTGTCCACGATTCAGTCCCAATACTTCCTGTTCTATAAGAGCTACAACATCTTGTGATAATCCTTTTTTATCGTCCTGAGCTTCTTTCTTTGTTGAGATATCTTCGTATTCTTTAACCTTAAGAATCATAGGAAGCATACGGATAAAAGCGTACATTCGTCCTGTATCAACTTTTTCACCGTTTTCAAGATCTTCTTTTATTCTGTTCATAAGTTTTCTTGCAAATTCGTATAATTCCTCATGAAACATTTGCTTACTTAGCAGATACTGGGTCTTTTTAGTATCCCAATCTCCTTCTTCCTTCCACCTTCTAATTGTTCGCTCATTAGAATTTGCCCTTGAAGCTATTTCTTCAATAGTCATTTGATTTACAATGTACATCCGCTCGGCATCAGAGTAATAAAGCTGTTTCTTACTCAAAATGAGCCTCCAGCTTTTCTATTTTGTCTTTGAGTATTTTCATCTGGTTAATAATCCAGCTAAGCCTTGTCATTGCCGTTCCTGCTTTTTCAACTTCCAGCTTTGTTATGTCTTCCTCATAAGGATTAAGGAATGAGCGAATTAAAATAATTAAGCCTGATGCTTCAGTATCAAGCTCTTTAAACTTTTTCTTTGCTTCCGCAAGCTGTCCTTTGATCTGCATATTTTCAATATTCATTTAACCGCCTTTCTGAAGTTCTTTTTTAAGAATCGGACACCACAAATTTGTATCTATTTTGCTCTCTATTCTTGATAGAAGGGCAGCGTGATACTGATTGGTTTCAAGTAAATCCTTTAAAACAATGAAGTTATTATTGACAATATCTTCAAAAGTCTTGACCTGCGACTTGTGATAGATGTACCAGATAGCAAAGATAACAGCAGGAAAACCAATGCTTTTTGTAAGTTCAATTATTAAAGCAGTTTCACTCATAAAACCCTCGAATTATTAGTCAAGAAAGAAAGCTGCGGGATACAATCCCGCTCGCCAAAAAGAATTAGCCATTTGAATCCCAGAATAATAATTTTTAAAACTTGATTCAAATGCATTATCGCAGTGCGGAACCGCAGTGTACTTTCGCAGTGCAAAACCGCAGTGCGGAACTGCATTTGAAAACAACTGTCAGGAGGGCTTATACTGCCCGATAGAAAATTTGTTTTAAAAAATTTAGTTAAAAATTATGAGGATCAAAAAATGGATGATAGCAAGAAGTTCTGGCAATTAAAGACTTTCTGGGTAAATATTCTGTCCGCAATCGGAATAGTTGTTCAGACAAAAACAGGATTTATTGTTGATCCTGCAGCTCAGGCAATAGGTTTAACTTAGAACTTTTGGAATGAAAAAACAGTATAAAAAAATAATCCTCCCTGAGCCACAATGTGGATAAAGGGAGGATTTAATCATGAGTCCAATGTTTTGGCTCAATCATATTCTAAATTTTATCTTACC
>JAQVCB010000133.1 GCA_028689995.1 Candidatus Gastranaerophilales bacterium | reverse complement strand
AGAGATTTCAATGTTCAAAAATTATGTGAAGTAAATACTCCTGACTGGGAAGAGCAGAAAAAAATATTAAACTTCTAAAATCTACTCTCTTAATAAGCCGTTGAAAAATCGACGGTTTTTGTTATTGCTCATATTGTTTAAAAATACGAAGGGGACCACGAAAAAAGCATAAAGAGAATTTTGCTAAAATTCTTGATAAAATCTGGTTAAAATTTTCAAGAATTTATTCTCTTTAATTTAATATTAGTCAAAAATCCCGCCAGTAGCGGGACTTTATAAAAATAGAAAGGGACTGATTCTCTTTTTGAGGACTTAAATACGGAGAGGGAGAGATTCGAACTCTCGGTACCTTGCGGTACACAGTCTTTCCAGGACTGCACCTTAAACCACTCGGACACCTCTCCTCTATACAGGAATATAAATTATAGTATCAGCTAACTGCTGTTAGTCAAGTTAAAAATATCAGGGTTAATAACAGTGAAGATACGGAAAAATTATCATTTTTCTCGCATCTTCCATGATCCAGTTACATACAAGCCCACCTTGTCATCCAAGCTATGCTAGTATTTTACCTTTTCAAATTTATAAATCAATAACAAAACTTAATTTATTTAAAAAATATTTTATCTTGGGTTATAATCCTGTATATACTGATTTAAATAGTAGCTGGAATCAAAGAAAGAGAAAATACTTGGAAGCTATTTTATCAAAAAGACTTGGTTTAATTGCAGGTGATGGAGAATTACCTATAAAACTTGCTCGATCTGCAAAAAATATGGGATTTTCAACAATAGCAATTTCCCTTGCTCCTTGCAACAGAAAACAACTTACCAGATATTGTGAAAAAGTTTATTCATTTGGACCGGGTGAAATTCAAAAAATCGTTGATACATTGCATAAAGAAAACATAAAGCAGGTCAGTTTTATCGGAAAAGTTCATAAGGGGCTTCTTTTGAGAAATCCGAGACTTGATTCAAGGGCTTTTAAACTTATAAAACAAAGAAAAAGATTAAATGATGATCAGGTAATGTTCATTGTTATTGAAGAACTTGAATCAGAGAATATTAATGTTCTGGATCAGACTTTGTTTATAAAGGATCTTCTTGCTGAAAAAGGAGTTTTGAGCAATTTAAACCCGACTTCTGATGAATGTATTGATATAGAATATGGCTTTCAGATAGCAAAACAAATGGGAAAAATTGATATAGGTCAGTCTGTAGTTGTTCAAAACAAAATGATTCTGGCAGTAGAAGCTATAGAAGGAACTGATAGAGCAATACAACGCGGTTGTAGATTAGGCAACGGGAATGCTGTAGTTGTAAAAGTCAGCAAGCCTAATCAAGATAACAGATTCGATATTCCAACCGTCGGACTGAACACCTTAAAAAATATGAAAAAGTTTGGTGGAAAAGTTCTCGCTATTGAAGCAAATGAAACTTTTATTATTGAGAAGAATGAAATGATTGAATTTGCTGATAAGCATAAAATGGTTGTTGTTGCTGTATGAAAAAGATATTTATTGTTACAGGAGAACATTCCGGTGATGTGCATGCATCTTATGTAGTCAGAGAACTAAAAAAAATGATTCCTGATGTTACAGTTGAAGCTGTAGGCGGAAAAAACCTTGAAGCCGAAGGGGTAAAGCTCTTTAGTGACCATAGTGAAATGGGAGTTATCGGAACTGATGCAGTTAAAGCAATTTATAGTCATATTATGCTGGGAAAAAATATTGTAAAATATTTAAAAGATGAATATAAACCGGATCTTGTGCTTTTAATTGACTATGGTGGATTTAATCTGCGGTTGGCAAAAGTTCTTTATGAAAACGGAATAGAAGTATTTTATTTTATTTCTCCTCAGGTATGGGCTTCACGAAAAGGCAGGCTTCGTAATATAAAGAAATATATTTCGAAGATGATGCTAATATTACCGTTTGAAGAAAAAATTCATAAGGCAGCAGGAGTTAATGCGGAATTTGTAGGTCATCCTTTAGTATCCCAAATTCCTTTTGATTTTGATAAAAAATTATTCATAAGTGAAAATAATCTGGATCCAAATAAAAAAATTGTCGGTGTTTTTCCCGGCAGCAGAAAGATGGAAATAAACACTTTGCTCGAAGTTTTTCTTAAATCTGCATCGATTATTCATTCCAAATGTAAGGATGTTCAGTTTTGTATCGGACAGGCACCAAATATTAGCGATGATTTGATTCAAATGCATCTGAATAAATATCCTGAACTTGATATTAAAGTTGTAAAAAATCAAAATTATGCATTATTATCCTGTTCAGATGTATTAATGCTTGTATCAGGAACAATCACACTTGAGGCTACTTTGTATAAAACACCGATGGTCGTCAGCTATAAGGCTGCAGACATTGCATATTTTCTTTATCTGATGTTGAGGTATATCAAATTTGTTTCTTTACCAAATATTATTGCAGGTAAGAAAATTGTAGAGGAATATTTGCAGTATAAAGCTAGACCTGATTTTATTGCTGAAGAAGTTATTGGTCTTTTGACTGATGAAAGTAAAAGAAATAATATGATAACAGAACTATCGAGAGTAAATAACCAGCTCGGTGACAAAGTTGCATCATATGAAGTGGCAAAAAACATTAATGAGTTTTTATGTAAATCATCAATTATTCCTGATAAACGATTATAACGGAGTTTTAATGGAACATAGAGAATATAATAATAAAGAAAAAATAATGATTCCTGTCCTATCTAATTTGGCATACAGCTATATTGGGATTATGGATAAATCCCTTAGAGCAAAGGTTATAAATTATAATTCTCAACTTTCACCTGTTATTTATGCAGTATGGCATGGATGGCAATACGGTCTTTTGACCTTACCGGAGAGAAAAAAACTTCATCTTCTCATTAGTCCAAGCAATGACGGTGAAATAATCAGCAGAGTTAGCAATAAATTAGGTTTTCCTACGATAAGAGGGTCTCAGGGTAGAGATGGGACAAGAGCTTTAAGAAACATCCTGAAAACTCTAAAAAGCGGTGGTTCTCTCGCTTATACTGTAGATGGCCCCAAAGGTCCAATCTATGAAGTAAAGAGTGGAATAATTCAAATAGCTCAAATGGCGCAAGTCCCGATTATTCCTTTTGTACCTTATGTAAAACATCGTATTCAGGCAAAATCCTGGGATTTATATAAGGTTCCTCATTTTTTTGCAAAAGTTAATTCTGTGCTTGGTGATCCTATTTGTATCCCAAGAAATATTTCGGAAGAACAAAAAGAAGAATACAGAAAACAGCTTGAAGATAAATTGCTTGAGATTAGAAATGTTGCTGATAAAGGAATGATATAGTTTTAGAGGTTTTCTTAATAAAAGAGATATTTTTAATATTTCCTGCTAAAATCTATGTGAATAACAGAAGCTGGATATTTTTAATTTAGAATATTTATAAGAGGTTATCAATGAGTGTAATTAACTGGACTGATTATTTTATTGAAATTGCAAAAACGGTTTCATTAAGATCTAATTGTATTAGAAGACAGGTCGGAGCCATAATTGTTGATGAGCATAAGAAAATTAAAGCAAGCGGTTACAATGGTACACCTTCAAAAGTCATTTCCTGTAATGAAAGAGGAATATGTTATCGTATAGAACACAATATTCAATCCGGTACTCAATATGAAACTTGTAGAAGTATTCATGCAGAACAGAATGCTATTATTCAGGCTGGTGAAGATAAAACAAGAAACGGAATAATGTATGTTTATGGTCATGATTTTATCTGTATACTCTGTAAAAGGTTTATAGTTCAGTCCGGAATCAAGGAAGTTTATTTAAAAAAAGATGAAGATTCTTCTATTGTTCATATATTAGTTGAAGATTTAAGAGAACAACTTTGTGAGAATAACGCTTAACGAATAAGCGGCATACACTGTAAATTCCTGATATTCTCCTTGTATCAAGATAAAAGTTCCTGTATAATTAATTTAATTTATTTTGATAGTTTTGTTAATTATATGCGTATTGATTTAATGATTATTTAATAATGGAGAATGGACTTGTATGAAAAAAGCTTTTACTTTGGCAGAGATGTTAATCGCTATGATGATAGCAGGTGTAATTGCTTCATTAACGATTCCTACTTTAATGAAAAATGTACAATACAACAATAGTAAAATATTGTTCAAGTCTGGATACAGGTTAGTAGAAACGGCAGTTAGTGATATGGTATCAGATATATCACTTTATCCTGCTGGGCAATTAGATAGTACATTTTGTACTAATTTTTTTAGCAAAATGAATACTATTGGAACTGTTAGCTGTACAACGTCTACTGTAGCAGGTACTCCAAATGCTACCACCTCAAATGCAATGAGGTGGTATGGTTTCGACGCGTCTATTGCAGCAACCCAATTTACATCTGATACTACGCCACTCTCTATAAAGGTTGATATAGATGGAGCTGGTAAAGGAACTAATACTGCAGGTTCAGATATTTTGACGATACAAATTTTTAGAACAGGTAAGGTTACTGTAACAGGAACAAATGAGGTTGATTATCTGCTGAATTAATGAGTTTTATATTTCAGAGTTTTACATGATAATGTAAAGTAATATTAAGAAATTCCATCAAAATATATATAAAATAGCAATTATTTATATATGATTGTTTTTATATATATACAAGGAACAAACAAAAATCAAGCTATAAAACAAAACCTTTAATAATTATTTCATAAAAGCATACAATTACTCTTAAACAGCTTAACAGCTGTTTTTTTATTTGTAACAAGCAGTAAATGGATAAGTGATCTGGAAAAATCTTTTGTATATCAACAGCTGACGTCTAATGTAAAATATATCCGCCTTTTTCTGCGTTTTCCAGTATGTCATTTTCTAATTTTTCGCGGATATTTTTAATATATTTATATACATAATCATTTGGCAGGCTTAATACTTTAGCTAGTTCTTTAACATAAACAACACGGTTTTTATTTTGACTGAGATAGCTAAAAACAACTTTTTCTCTGTCAGTTAATTCTTTTTTAAATGATATTTCAGGAAGTATTTCAACAGGTGCTGCTTCCTGTGTTTTTACTACATCGTATAAATCAGTGGATTTTTTCTCATTGCAAAGCTTTTTACCAAGCTTATGAGCAAATTCTTCCAATGTTATTTTTTCTGTGGAACTTCTCCAAAGCCGGATTTCTTCATAACTGATTATTGATTCCATATTGTACTCCTTATTTACTATTAAAGCACAACATAATTAATGTTTATTAGTAATTTGCTATGTCTATATTTGTAATAAGTATTTTGGTAATAACAAATTGCTATTATGCCTTAGATTTTTGAAA
>JAQVCB010000034.1 GCA_028689995.1 Candidatus Gastranaerophilales bacterium | reverse complement strand
ATCTTGAGCGAAATGAAGTGAAGTCGAAGGATCTTACCAATTAAGTCTGAAGATAATGAGCGAAAATTGAATAGATTGCCACGGATTTCTTTGAAATCCTCGCAATGACAGACATGTGTATAATTCACTGCCAGTTTTTTAAATCATCTAAAAGCCAGTCTACAGCATCTGTCATATTTTCCGCAACATAATCAGGCTTTATAAAATCCTGACACGGTTCGTTGAGTATTTGTGTGCCGTAACCTGTTTTTAAAAGAATACCTTTACATCCGGCATTTCTTGCAAGTTCGATATCACATATTTTATCCCCTATAACATAGGATTTTTCAAGGTTAATATCTTTAAAATCAGCCACTGCTTGATTTATTAAACCTGTTTTAGGTTTTCTACAATCACAATCTTTTGCATACTCTTCAATAATACCTTTTTTATGATGAGGACAGTAATATATTGCATCAAGATAAGCATTTTTTTCTTTTAACACATTTAAAAGCTTTTGATTAAGGAGATTCACAGTATCTTCACCAAAATATCCTCGAGCAACTCCTGACTGATTTGTTACAAGAATTGATAAAATACCTGTATCGTTAAGTTTTTTAATAGATTCCGCTGAATCTTTATACAATTCAAGCTGATCAGGATTACTTAAATACCCGATTTCAACAATTAAAGTACCATCTCTATCTAAAAAAACTGCCGATTTTTGCATATATTATTTTCCTTTTTATCTATGATAATTAATATTATAATATTATAGATAAAAAAGAAGCTGGAAAAAGATATTGAAAAAACCTTCTCCTAAAAATATAAGTTTATTTAAATCTATAGATACAATAACTACAAAACTTTTAATGCTGGTACTTTTCGTAACTATTATTCCTCTTGTAGTTGTCGGAAATTATTCTTCAAATATTATTAATAATAATGTGGAAAAAAGTGTTCAAAGAGAGCTTATGACCGCATCAAAACTCTTTGATGAAAAGATCAACAATAAAACAAACATACCAAAAGAAAACCTGAATAAAATTGCAAACTCAATAAAAGACATTACGGGTCTTGATATTTATATTCAACCCAATACTTTTAAAAATTCATGTACGGAAAAAATTGAAAAATATCAAACCTGGATCTGTAAACCTTTAAAGAATTTATCAAGTGCAAAAACAGATATTGTATATTTTTCAATTCCTGATAATACTTATGTAAATTCTTTTTATAAAAATATAAGCTTGATAAGTATTATTTCTGTAATCAGTTTGTTTATTGCCATAGGAATAGCGGCACTTTTTGCAAGAACAATAACAACACCTATTTTAAAACTTGTACAGGCAGCAAAACAAATAGCATCGGGAAATTTAAATCAGAAAGTTAAAATAAAGGGAAATGATGAAATAGCTCAACTTTCAACAGCTTTTAACCAGATGGCAAAAGATATTAAAAAACAGGAACAGTTAAAAGATAATTTTGTAGCTACATTGACTCATGATTTGAAAGTTCCCATGCTGGCTGAAAATAAAACAATAAGTTATATGCTTAAAGAAGCCTATGGATCAATAACAGAAGAACAAAAGGAAGTTCTTGAACTTATTAAAAGCACTAATAATTCTTCTTTAGAAATGATAAGCACCCTTTTAGAAGTATACAGATTTGATGAAGGTAATATTCAACTTAATAAAACATTTTTTAATATAGTTGAACTCGCTCGAAATTCAATTGAACAGGTATATTCTCTTGCCCAAGAAAAGGAAATTAAAATAGAACTAAAATCAAATAATGATAAAATATTTATTAAAGCTGATGAAAGAGAAATTAAAAGGGTTATTCATAATTTAATAAGTAATGCCATTATAAATAATGCCCAAAATGGCTACATATGCTGTAATATTGACTTAGAAAAAGAAGAAATTATTTATAATCCAAGGTTAAATCAAAATGAATACACAACCCTGCAAAAACCTGTTATTATATCAAATTCAGCTATAGTAAGCATTGAAGATAATGGTGTTGGAATAATAAAAGAAGATATGCCACAATTATTTAAAAGATTTTCGCTCAGTAAAGGCAGAAAACCAGCCGGAACAGGACTTGGTCTTTATTATTCCTATCAGGTCGTAAAGGAACATAATGGGTTTATTTGGGCTGAAAGCACTGAAAATAAAGGAAGTACTTTTAAATTTATATTACCGGTTAATTAATTATGGATATTAAAGAAACAATTAAAATAATAATTGCAGATGATTCCAAGCTTACTGTGGTTGGACTTAAAACTACATTTAAAGACTTTCCAAATATTAAAGTTGTAAATTGCGTTGAAAATGGCAGTCTTGCAGTAAAAGCTGCCAAAGAGCTGAAACCTGATATTATACTTATGGATATTGGCATGCCTGTTATGGATGGTATTCAGGCCACAAAAGAAATCAAAAAATCAAACCCGGATACTAAAATTATCATGTTGACATCCCATGAAAGTGAACAGGATGTATTTGAAGCATTGGCAGCAGGAGCATATTCATATTGTATGAAAGATATTGAACCCGATATTCTTATTTCCGTCATTAAAAGCACCCATGAAGGTGGTTGTTTTCTTGATCCTAAAATTGCAAAAATTGTACTGAATAATTTCAAAGGAGAAATAAATCAACATAAACAGCAGGATTCAATACTTACAGTGAGAGAAATTGATGTTTTAAGTCTTATTGCAAAAGGTTACAGCAATTCTGAAATATCCAAGAATCTTTATATAAGCATGAATACAGTAAAAACTCATATTAAAAATATATTCCAAAAGCTTGAAGTCGAAGACAGAACCCATGCAGCAATAAAAGCCTTTAAAAGCGAGATTTTAAGAGAAGAAAATTAATTATTCTTTATTATTTATGAGAAGTATTTGGTAGTAATTTTGTGATTCCATAAATAAATATAATACCAAGTAATACTGCTCCAATAATTGAGAATATTTGATAAAAATCCATAAATTATTCCTTATTTTCCAGTTCTGTAATCAAATTATCAATTCTTTGATTTGTAGAAGATATGCTTTGAATAAGTAAAACTTCTCCTAAACCTCCTAATATAATTAAAATAATTTTAATAATGCTATCAACATTTAAAAGCAGCGTTGCTATACCGGCTGTTAATGCAATAAATGATGTCCAGAGATTTTTTCTTACTTCAATATAATTATCAATTTTTCTATTTATAGCTACTTTTTCCATGAGTTAATTTTATTCTATTTAATTTAAGTGTGCAATATTATTTTATAAAAAGACTAATGCATAACTACCAAAATATTGTTTTTTTATATCCAGCCTACAGCCGCTACGACCGGGCAAAGCCCGCTCTGCATGGCTTTCGCTTTTACAAGGGTCGACCGCAAATTTTAACTTTTTAACAAAAATTATAGTTATGCAGCGGTCTCATAAAAGAAATTTTATTTAAATTTAGATTTATTTTTTTAAAATTCTAATAAAATCCATTTATTAATATCAGAAATTTGGGGTACAAGTGATGGTTGTACTGCAAAAAGATTTACAGATCCTGACCATATGCCATAAATGATATTATTTCAATAAAAAACAGGATGTAATTTACACCCTGTTTTAGTTTTATAAACTGTTAGAAGCTACATCGCTTATTATTTTTGGCGTTATAAGAATAATGACTTCTGTTTTATTGTGAGTTTTTGTTTTATTTTTAAATAATGCTCCGAATACCGGTAGGTCGCTTATATAGGGGAGTTTACCAATCTGTTCAATATCAGAATCTTTTAACAGTCCTGCAATAGAAAGTGTTTCACCTGCTTTTACCCTTACATCCTGAAGAATAATTTCTCTTGTAGAAACAGGAGTTATTTCAGTTCCGTTAGCGCCTGATCCTATAGATATTTTTGTTAAAGGAGTGGTAATAGAAGGTCTGACTCTCATAGTTACATAACCGTTGTCAGAAATTCTTGGAAGGATATTAAGCACAATGCCAATATCTTCAAGAGTTGTATTATATGTAACAACGCCCTGACTGGTAGTTGTCTGCAAATTACTTACAATTCTATCAGTAATTTTTATAAACGATTCACTGCCATCTAGTGCAACAACAGTAGGATTAGCAAGAAGTTTGGCTTTATCATTTGTAATAAGAGCATTAAGTCTTAACTGTAAATTATCATGAATATTTTGAATTGAACTGTATGATATCCCTGTTTGATTTGCAATGGTTGAAAAAGATCCGTCAATCATAGGTCGGTTAAACCCTGCCCCATATTTTCCTGTTTGATTTGAAACTGATAATCCAAGATCGTTTGAATCATCCTTTTTAATTTCTATAAGTGAAACTTCAATGGAAACCTGTTGAAGAGGTTTATCAAGATAATTTATAGCTTCCTGTGCAAGGAGTATATCATCTTCAAGTCCTGCAATCAGTATGGAGTTAGTTCTTGTGTCAGGAATTACTATTGCACCGTTGTCGTTGTTATTTACAGTTATATCCTGAGAAGCTGAAGTTACTTTTTGAAGCTTAATTGAGCTTGCAGGTTTGCCTGAATCATTAAAATCCATACCTGCCGATAATGTTTCAACTTTTCCTTTTATAGTTTTTGAAGATACAAGAGTGCTTTGTCCTGTTGATGTTCCTTGAGGAGCAGGATTTACCTGAGGTTGTCCAGACTGAGCAGCCTGTTGGTTAAGATCAGAAACTGCCTGCATTACCTGTTGTTGACTATTTTCACTACTGCTTGCTTCATTTACTGCATAGCCTTTATTAAATATACTTGCTTCAAGAATACTTGCTACTTCAACAGCATTTGCGTTATTAAGCCTAAAAGCTTTAATATATTTTCTGTTTAAACCTTTTCTTGCCATTGCCGGTCTTGATGCTACATATATTGTATTTCCCTGAATTCTTGCTTCAAGTTCCTGGCTTGTTAAAATTGTCTGCATAGCTTCATTAAGGGAAATCCTTTTTAAATCTGCGTTTATTAACCCCTGAACACTTTCATCAAGAACTATATTTTTATTACCTTCTTTGGCAATAATTCTAAGTACAGAAGCTACATCCATATCTCTTAGAACGAGATCTATTTTGGATGTTGCAGGAAAAACATTAAAATCAGCATTTAATTTCAATGATTTACTGTCAAAGCCATTCTGAGTATATTTTGTTTCTCTCAACTGCTGTTTTAAAAGATCAGCATTGTTTTTTGTTGATTGAATTTTAGTATCTGAAGGATTTTCAGTTGCTATGACCTGAGCTGACATAAATGAAATTATGAAAGCAGAGACAAGAAAATAATAAACGATACTTTTAAGCTTCATAGACACCTCTTATTTAAAAAATACTAATTTAAACCTTTAATATTCTTCGTTACAACTTTTTTATCCTGAATAAACTTTACGGTCATGGTCTCAGGATCGACTTTTACAATTTTTATATCCTGAAAAGATTCATTTTCTTTGAGAGATTCACTCATACCATTTATGCTTAAAATAACCTTATTCCCAATAAACCCTTTAACTTCAGGATAATTCTGAATTTCTGCCAAAGGTGTTTTGCCGGGTAACAGGTTTGAATTTGGTACATTTAAATTAGGTAAAGAACCTATATTTGGTAAGCTTCTAAGTGAAGGAGGGATAGATAAAGAATTTTTGCCTATATATCTTGGAAGGAATGTCTTTAATCCTGAAAGTATTTTGGATTTTTCAATGTTACCAGAAAACGGATCGGATTTTCCGGCTGCAAGAAGTGCGGATTTTGTAACAAGAGCCTTATTTGTAGGCTTTATAATATTAACTGATTTATTTTCAGGTTGTTTATAATTTTGGGAATTTAAGTTTTGATCTTTATTAACAACTTTCATATCATTATTCTTAAAATCTTTGCTGTTGAGCTGTTTTGGAATTTCAGGTTTAACAACAGTTTGTTCTGCAGTTTTAATAGCAATTCCAGCTTTTTTATTGGACATACCGGTAAAATAATATGTCCCGCCAAGAACAGCAATAGTTATAAGCACAACAAGAACTTTTTTAAACCATTCGTCCTTTAGATCGTTTTCATTAATTTCTTCAACAAATGAATTTTCTTGATCCATTACGGTTTTTCCTCTTTTTCGTCTTGAGAATTAAATTTAAAAACTTCACAGTTAATTGTCATTTGAACCCTTGGATTTGAAGTATTTTTATCTTCTCTGTAATTTTCAACTTTTACGCCGCTTATCGCTACTTTTCTTTCATAATTTTCAAGTGTATTAATAAAATTTAGTATATCCTGATAATAGCCTACAGCAGATATTTCAAGTGATATTGAATACAGAGGTGAAGGAACGTGTTTTTTTCTTACCGGATGTGTTGTTTTGGGTTTTTTAATTTTAGGATCAATTATTTCTTTTTCTGCCTCAAATTTTGAATTAAGGCCAATAACTTTAACATTAAAAGATTCTGCAAATTTTTCCAGATCTATAAGTAAAATTGAAAGATCATCTTCGGAAGGAACATTTACATCAAAATTGCCAAGTTTTTGTTTTAGTTCCTCAATGTTTTTGAGTAAATTATTGTTATTATTAAAAGTATCCAACTTACCTTTATCTTCAATGTATGATGATTTTTCCTGCTTAAATTCCTTATTAAGTCCATTAAACATTGTTACTGTTGGAACAACAAGGTAAATAATAAATATCAAAGTTAAAAGCATTGGTATTAAACTTAAAACAAGTATTCTTTTAGTTCTATCCATAATTTATCCTATTTTCCCTGATTTTTTTTATGTGATTTAAGTGATGACACTATTTCAAAATTATAAATATTTTCTTTATCATCAAAATTCAAATTTTTAACAGTTGATTTTTCTAAATTTGAATCAAGTGGTGCATTGTCATTAATATTTAAAATAAAGAATGAAATTGTTTTTAATGGACGGTTTTTTAATTCTTTAGATGAAATTTGCCCTTTAATAGCAATTATATCTTGCTGTTTAGAATTTTTTGTTTCTCTTGTTTTTAATATTTCCGTAATTTTAATATCTTTTGGTACTGCTTTTGAAATATTAACTAATATTTTATGCCAGGGTAAAAGCGAGGAATCGATCAAATTTTGTGCAAGAAGTTTTGTTTCAAGAGTTTTCTTTTCTTTTTGAAGGTTTTTATGAATAATTGTTGATTTAGAAAGTTTTATAGTAACTTTTTCATGAGCTGATTTTAAATCCGTTAATTCTTTATCGGTTTTTTTAATCATAAAAGATGATATTGACCAGATTCCAAAGCTGACAGCAAATATAATACAGGCACTTATAACAATAATTATTGAAGCGAATTTAACCTTAGGATTAATATCGCTGTCATCTGTAAGTATTTCAATTTTGCTTTTATTGCTCTCTTTTGTTTGATCATCTATCAAATTTATATTTATGGTTTTCAACTTTCAAATCCTTTCAAAGCTAAGCCCAAGCTTGTTGAGAGGGCAGGAAGATTAACCGGATAAATAAAATGTTCATTAGTTTCAAGGTCATGGTCAATATTTTTAAAGGAATTACAAAGCAGGGTTTCAATCTTAAGTTTGTTTGTAAAATATTTATCAATATTTTGAATACATGCACCGCTTCCGCTAACAATAATTCTTTCAAAAATCTTATTTTCACTATTTTTAGAATTATAAAATTCTATTGTCTTTTGAATTTCACTTGTGATATTACTGAATATAGGTCTGATTGCAGCTGCCGCTCTGTTTAACTGAGGATCAGGCTGGTCTATATTTATACCCGGAACAACAAGAGCTATTTCTGGAAGTAATTTTTCCGCAGAAACATTATCTATTTCAAGATTTCCTGAAAGCAGATCAATAATATTTTTCTTTCCCAAAGGGATACTGTTTGAAAAAACTGGCATGCCCTTATGTAATATATTTATATCTGTATGTTCATAATCAATCAGGGTAGAAATAAATAGGGAATCAGAATTATCTATATAACCTGCGTTAGCAAGAGTTCTTATTGATGCAAAAGGCGTTATATCAATACTGTTAACTATAAAACCTGTGCTGCTTATCAGGTCTATATAATTTTTTGCAATACTTTTTGCAAGAGCAACAAGGATTATGTCAACTTTTTTTACTGAATCTTCAGTTTTTTTTGAATTTTCTATAACTTCAAAATCAATATTTATTTCATTTAATGGAAATGGAATATGTTTTAATGCTTCCTGAGGTACAATAACTTTGAGTTCATTTAATGGTAAATCAGGAAGAGTGATTGTTTTAATAAATGCTACATTACTTGGAACAGCAATATTAACTATTTTTGTATCAAATTTTGTATTATCCATATGTTTTTTTAAAGTATCTGTAAACGCTTCATAGTTAACAATAAGCCCATTTTCTATTGTATAGGCAGGAAAAGGTTCGTAAGCGTAACATTTTAAAGTGCAGTTTTTATTTTTTTCAAGCAAAACTGCACAAATTCCTTCAGGCGAAATTTCAAGCCCGATTTCAGGTTTTCTGGTTTTTTGAAATAATTTTAACACTACTTATATCTCTCAACTCTTTAAGTATCAAATAATTTTAAATATATAACGGAACAAAGCTCAACCATACCATTTTTAATATTTTATAAAATTTGAAATAATTTTTGGCACTGGTATAAAAAGCAGACACAATAGATAATTATAATGATACCAGTTGTTCTTCATGTTTGATCTACAACTTTGGTATAGTATATAACCATATTTCGTATAATACACCTATTTTTCTAAAAACAATAGTCCCTTTGTTCTAAAAACCATGATCCCGCATTATTTAAACAGCTCTTTAGTCCTTTTTATAATACTTTTAGAGATCAATATTCATGTTTACAATTTTTTACTTTCGGAATATTATTTCTGATAATCAGAAAAGATATAGCTTCTTGTTAATGAAATTCTATCTTATTTACCTATTTGATATTTTAAATTCTTTGATATAAATTGAAGAAACCGCAAAATTTTATTATTATTATAGTAAGTTCCAATTTAAAGAGAAAACATTTATGAAATTAAAGGACATATATAACACTAATAAACCGGTTATTTCATTTGAAATATTCCCTCCAAAAGCTGATGCTCAAGATTATAACGGAAAAGTTGAGTCACTTTTTAGTGAATTAAAGGTTCTCTCTAAGTATAATCCTACTTTCATATCAGTTACATACGGAGCCGGCGGGAGTACGAGAGATAAAACTCTTGAACTGGTTATTAAAATAAAAAAAGAACTTAATTTATTGCCTACACCTCATTTTACCTGTGTTGGAGCATCGAAAGCTGAAATTCTTGAATATGTTAAAGAGGTTGAAAATGCAGGTATTGAAAATATAGTTGCATTAAGAGGTGATCCGCCAAAAGGGCAGGATTTTTTTGTAAAACCAAAAGATGGCTTTGGCTACGCTAATGAGCTTGTAGAGTTTATAAAGACAAATACAAATCTTGGAATAGCTGTTGCAGGGTACCCTGAAGTTCACCCTGAAGCCGAATCAGCAAAAGATGATCTAATCAATCTTAAAAGAAAAATTGATGCAGGAGCAGATGCAGTTATTACTCAGGTATTTTTTGATAACAGTTATTACTTTGAATTTGTTGAAAAAGCACAGAAAGCTGGAATAAATGTTCCTATTGTTCCGGGTATTCTTCCTGTTACAAATATTGCCCAGATAGAGAGAATGGTTGCCATGTCAGGTACTAAAATACCTGAAAATCTTACGAATTCTCTCAAGAAATTTGAAAATTATCCTGATGCAATTAAAAAACTTGGTGTTGAATTTGCAATAAAGCAGTGCAAAGAGCTTTTAAAAAACGATATTCCCGGAATTCATTTTTATCCTTTGAACAGGTCTTTTGCAACGGACTGTGTACTTAAAGAACTTAACATTAATTACACCATTAAAAATTAATTTATATTATAATTATTTTATTATTAAGCTTGAGGAATTTTTTATGATAAACAGCATTCATTCTGTAAACAGGTCTTGTTATAACGGACAAAAAAGACAGGGAAATGAAAGTTTTAAGGGAATAACAGTATCTCCTGAAACAAAGCAAAAAGCTGCTGAAATTGGACAGGATGCAGCTAAATTAGGAACAACAGTTGTTGTTGAAACATTTAAATTTGGAATAAAAACAGCACCTGTAGTTAAAAAGGCTACTGTTGAAACTTTCGGATTTTTTAAAAGATGTTTTAAAACAGCACAAGAAGAATTAAAAAAACCTTAAAAATTTGGTAGTGATTAAATTGTAACTGATAAAAATGAAAAATCCTTAAAATGTCATCCTGAGCGAAACGAAGTGAAGTCGAAGGATCTTGCTAATAATGTCAGAAGATAACAGGCGAAAACTGGCAAGATTGCCACGGATTTCTCCGAAATCCTCGCAATGACAAGTGGATGTAAAATAATTAAAATCTAAAATTTAATTATTTATTTTTAATATTTATTAATTTTCCCCTGAAAAAAGCAACAAAATTTTTTCAGAAGTTTTAAATATATTAAATTAATGAAAAATAGTGAATAAAGTATGAATAAAATAAACTTTCAAGGAAACCTTCTTCTGACTGCTAAGAATAAAGCCGATTTGAACAATAATAAAAATACGGTAAGTCTGGAACAGAATTTGTCTTTAGGTATTCTTAAATCGGGCACGATTAATTATCAGGCTTATTTAAAAAGCATAAACCCTGCAAATACAGTTTCTTTTGAAGGCAAAAAATATAATGGCTATGAACTGGCAATTAGCGAGAAAGAGTTGGATAATATTATCCAAAATCAGTCTACTATATATGAACTTAATCCTGTTAAAGAATATGAAGCTCTTCAGGATGGTGATAAAAGAGCTTTAAAACATCTTGTTAGAGCTGCTAAAATATTGAATGATGTATTTTTAAAACAGGACCATCAACTTAATATTGTAATGAAAAAAGCTCTTGAAAGGGAAGTCGAAAAAGGCGATATCCATGCCCAAAAAGCGCTTAAATTATTCAATACTTTTAACGGGATTGAAGGAGAAAACGGGTTGCAACAGGAACCTGTAAAAATATTTGACGGCCTTAAATTGTCAGACGGCAGAAATATGTATCCTCAAAATTACAACAAAGAAAAACTTATAAATTATTTAACAGCCAATATTGAACAAACACCTGCAATTTTGAACAATGATACTATTGTAAAAGCTCATAAAAATAGGCTTTATGCTGTTCCTTATTCAATTGAATTCAGAAAAGAATATGAAAAAGCTGCAAAAGAACTTTTACTTGCCGCTAAAGAAACAACACATAAAGGATTTTCAGATTATTTACAGCTTCAAACACAGGCTCTTGTTTGTAACGATCCTGAATATTCTTTTAAAGCAGATGAAGCATGGGCTAATTTAAAAGACAGCCCTCTTGAATTTACTATTAGCAGAGAATCTTATAAAGATTCATTAGCCGGAGCTGCTGCAGAAGACAAAGAATTTGCCAACCTTGCAAGCAAAAATAGTTTTACAATTAAATCAAAGGATTTTATTGGTGTAAGAGTCGGAATAGTTGATCAAAAATCTTCAAAAAATCTTGCTGATTATAAAAAATACTTGAAAGAGCTCACAGAATTAATGCCTCTAAAAGAAGAATATCCTAAAAGAGCAACAGACAAGGAGAACAAAATAAAACAGAATCTTTCTGATGTTGATCTTGTTTATATGTCAGGAGATTATCTGGCTAATAGGCCATCTATTGTAATTGCACAGAACCTTCCAAATAATGATAAACTTTCAGTTAAACTTAATGCAGGAAGAAAAAATGTATTTCATAAACAGATACGAAAAACTGAAAATCCAGAATTAAGGAAAAAAAAGCTTGAAGGAATAGTTGATGCATCTCAACGTCACCTCTACAATAAAGATTCTCAGCATTTATTTGTTATAGGTCATGAGTTAAGCCATGCTCTCGGTCCTAATTCTACAAGAAGTGGAAAAGATAAAAAATCAAGTCTGGGAGAGGGTTATGGTGATGTGATAGAAGAATCAAAAGCTGATTTAGGTTCAATTATGTCAGTTGAATTCTTTGTTAAAAAAGGAAAATACACTAAAGAACAAGCAGAAAAAATCTATTTAACTTTTGCAGCTGACCTTATACCTCTTTCAAATCCTCCTTTAAACCAGCCTCACAGAGTAAGATCTGTTATGCAGTTTAATTATTTTGTTGAAAAAGGAGCTATTGAACTTGTTGACGGCAAAATAAAAATTGTGCCTGAAAAATTTAACCGGACAGCAAAAAACATGCTTGAAGAAGAAATTAAAATTCAGCTTGACGGTGATTCTGAAAAAGCAAAAGAATTTGTAGATAAATACAGACAGTGGAATGATAATCTTGAAATTATAAGCAGATTTATAAGAAGCTTATCTCCAAAACCTTATTGTGTAGTAAATACACCGCTTGCAGAAAAACTCCTGACTGAATAAGTCAGGAGTTTTATAAATATTCTCTCTAATAGTTGTTTTTATTTAGGATTCTTCTATTTCTTTATCGTATTTTTTAATTTTTTCAAAATATTCTTGTACTTTTTCGTTTCTTATACCCTGATCATCAGCAACAAAGATCATATCATGTCGTTCAGGATTAAATTCTTTAGGAAATTTTGTTCCAGAATTATAATAAGCTCCTTTAAATTTTGCAGTATCTATATTTGATCTACTGAAATCCGCATCAAGAAGCCAAGCATCACGAAAGTCAGTATTATCAAGATTAGTTAAGTTATTGAATTCTGCTACATCAAATTTTCCGCCTCTAAAATCTGTATGGCTTAAATCAGCACCATTAAACTCAGCTTTGACAAATTTACCTCTAAGTGCTTTAGCATAAGACAATTCTGCATGGTTCATTGTAGTTTCTTTACAGACAGCATCTGTTAAATCAGCTCTGTTATGCTTATCACTAATATAAACTTTATCAAGAACAGCTTTTAATAGTATAGCCCGTTTTAAATTAATTCCGTTTATATTTGTTTTACCATTTTCAACAAAATTATATTCTCTAAGATTTGCATCTGATAAGTCAGCATCAGGTTTAATATCATCGTGAGTGATTTTCCCTTCCATTATATCGTTAGAATAACTATAAGGTCTTTCTTTATAATCATTAGGATATTGATAGCCGGTAAAATTAACTCTTAAAAGTTCAGCACTTGGCCTGATTAAAACAGGTGTCGGAGAAGTTGTTTGTATTTCCTGATTTGAAACAGAATTTGTTTTTATAATATTGTTTGATCTGTTAACAGAGGATAAATATCCTAAAGATGTAATTATATTCATTTAATTTTCCTTTTTAATTATTAAATAAAACTATTTTTCAATGATTTCCTGATTTTTAAAATTTTTATATTCTTCTTTAATATTTTTTTTACCAATAAAAATCATTCTATGTTCATCAGGATCAAATTCTTCAGGAAATTTTGTTTTATCGTTATAATAAGCTCCGTCAAATTTTGCAGCTTCTATAGCTGAAGATTTTTCAAAATTTGCACCGAGGAGCCATGAATTACGGAAATCAGCCCATTTAAGTGAGGCATGGTTTAAATCAACGTTTTTTAACTCAGCCCCGTTTAATTCAGCTCCTATCAGCCAGGAATAGCTTAGATCAACATCGTTTAATACAGCTTTATTAAATTTAGTTCCGTTCATCTGAGCTGATTTTATACTGGTTCCTGTCAGATCAGCTTCAGTTAAGTCTGCTGCATGTAAATGAGCTTTATCTAATTTTGCATAACTCAATTTAGCGTTTTTCAGTTTAGCACTGTTTAAAATAGCACTGGTTAAATCGGTTTTATGTTTTTTATCACTTATTGTAACATTATTAAGAATAGCTCTATTTAAGAGAGTTTCCTTTAAATTACTTCCTGAAATATCCATTTTGTTATTTTTAACAAAATCAAAATATATAAGATTTTTACCTGATAAATCAGCTCCGGGTTTAATATCATCAAGAGTAACTTTTCCCAGCTCAAAATCAGTTTTTAGTTTTGCATTTTTATTATCGTTCAGTTCATTTTCATAATCTATTAAAAATCGACGTGCTTTACTATCTGCGGGAGATGTTTTACCTGTAAAATAAACTTTTAAAGTTGCCGAATCCGGCATGATTAATTTTGATTCAGGTGAAATTGCTTGTATTTTCTGATTAGAAACAGAATTTGTCTTGGCAGTACTATTTGACCTGTCGGTAGAGGATACATGTCCTGAAAAAGTAATTACATTCATCTGATAATCCTTTTTATATTAAATTTTAATAATTACATGTAAATCTATTCAATAACAAAACAACCCTGAACCATGAAAGTTGTTAGTTTTACACAAAATAATTTACAATTATTAATCAAAAGGAATTAAAACCATCCCAAAACTTTCAGACAGGTCTTCAGGTTTTATAGTAATATTTTTGCCGTAATTCATATAACTTTTACCGGTTAAGGGGTTTTCCCAGTTTACTATGTTTTCAAACGGAGTGTCTGAAATATCTATATTTATTTCCTCTTTTATTTCTTTTTTTACTATTAATGTGATTGCACAGCTGTTATTTTCTTTATATCTGGCATAAGCATAAACTTTATTGATATCATCAATTAATAATGTTAAAAGTGGCGCAGAAATAAAGCAAGAATACTTTTCTCTCAGTTCAATCACTTTTTTATAAAGTTCAAAAATTTCATATTCAGCTTTGTGATGGAGAAAATCATTAAATACATTCCATCTCATGGAAGCTCTGTTTGCAGGGTCTCTGCTTCCCTGCATGCCAAGTTCTTCTCCGTAATATATAGCAGGAGCTCCCGGCATAGTAAACTGCATTATAAGGGCAGCTTTTAATTTTCTGTCATCTTTTAAAACAGTTCTTAATCTTCTCGTGTCATGACTTGAAAGAAGATTATACTGAGCCTGAACAACTTCCCAAGACACATAAGACAGGCTTTTATGTATAATTTTATCCAGTTCTGATGTGGAAATTTCTCCCATACGCATAACTGAATCAGTTCCTTTATTAAGAATTTCTCCTGAAAGAAAATTCAGCATGGCTTCTCGGACAGGATAATTCATAATTGCATCAAATCTAGCTGTTTTTCCATTTTTATCTCCCAAAAGGAAACTTTCAGCCTGATCTGCTTTCCATATTTCTCCTACAATATAAGCATCATCAGGATTTCTATTGTTTAATGTAAATTCTTCCCTTATATTTTTTCTGAATTCCTGCCAGAATTGATGCGCATCTGTTAGTAAATCAGGTACATCAAGCCTGAAACCGTTCACGCCCAGTTTAACCCATTTTCTGGCAGCTTTATACAGGTGTTTTCTTAATGAAGAATCTTTTGTGTTAAGCTCCGGCATTTCAAAGTTTTTACACCAGCACATATAGTTTGCGCCATTGTTGATATGGACAAGTTTGTAATACGGCTGATTATTTAAAATATCTTCTATAGAAGAGTTTTTAAATTTTTCGGGATCTGTTATTGGAAATCTGTATTTTCCATGCCAGACGTTAATAAAACTCTCTTTCTCAGGGTTAAAATTATTGTCTTTAGGGTCATTTTGTATAAAAATGTTTCCGGGACTATTTTCAATATAGTCTTCCAATACCGGGATTTCTATCTTGTCATGCAGCAGATTTGGAAGATCCCTATACCATTTGAAGTATTCTGATTTTCTTCCTTTTTTTAAAATATCCAGAAAAGCGTAATGATTTATTCCTGTATGGTTATAGACAAGGTCGAGTATAATTTTTATTTCGTAAAAGTGAAGTTCATCTATTAAACTCTTTAAATCTTCATCACTTCCAAACTGCGGATCAATCGTTTCAAAATCTTCCGGCCAATATTTGTGATTGGATGCGATGGATTTTTGAATGGGGTTTAAATACAGAGCCTTATCTTTTAAAGATCCAAATAAATTTTTTAGATAAAGGATTTTTTGTTTTATTCCGGCCATATCTCCCCCAAAATTATTATAATAATCAGGAGGAGAGTCCCATGAAACAAGATTTGGGGCATGGATGGAATTGTCGCCGTTAAAAAACCTGTCAACCATAATCTGATACCAGACTGCTTTTTTTGCCCATTCGGGAGTGGAGGAAGTTGAATAACAAAAATGTCCCATGTCAGGACAAAGAGTATTTCTGTTAAGCAAAAATTTGTATAAGCCTCTTCCTGCAGAAACTTTAAATAAACCGACCCATTTGCCGGTTTTGTCCATTGTCAGTTTAAAACTGTCAAGGTTTTTTATATCCTTTCCCCAGTGATTAAATTCTCCAACAAGATGGACTTCATCAATGGATGATGAAATATAACCGAACTTTTCGGGATAAAAATAAAATAATTCTTCAACAAGATTAACCATGATTTTAAATTTCCAGGATTATAGTTTAAATTAAAATGACAAAATAGTTAAAATCTTATTATTACTAAGTTGTCATACAAGTGAAGCGAAGCGGAATCGAATGGGTCTTATTAATTTACGATTGTATATAGTGTTTATTGGTAAGATCCCTCCACTGCGGTCGGGATGACCATTTAGGTAAAGTAGGTAGATTCTAAATGACTAAAAAATAATTTTAATTAGCAACCCAAATTAATTATAAGTAAAGAAAACCAAAAATGTATTATTACTCTTGACAATTTTTTCAAAAAAAAACCTCCAAAAGGAGGCTTCACTTACTAGGAGTGGAAATTAGTTGGACTGAAGAGTTGAATTAACTTTTTAAATTATTGATGAATAGAGTTTTAATTTAAATCCTCAGCAGGAAGTATAAAATCCCCTGCAAAGGAAGTAAATATAACAATTCAGTTATGATTACCCGATTTATGAAGACCGCTGTATAACTATAATTTATGCAAAAATTTGCGGTCGACCCTTGTAAAAGCGAAAGCCCGAAAGGGCGGGCTTGGCCCAGCCGAGAAGGCTGAAGACTAGATATGACAGAAACATAAATTTTTAAAGTTATACAAAAGATTCTTATAATAATGTTTCTTCCATATAGTCGCCAATTTTTATTTTATTTATAAAATCGTCAGAAAAAATCTTTAAGAATCCAAATACATATAAATTATTTACTAATAAAGCTTTTTCAGGATTACCTGTTGAAACAACAATGCCTTTAGAGCTTTTTAAAAGAATTTTGCCGGGACTGTTAACAGGTTTTTCAAGTTTAATGATTTTTGATGATTTTATCATCAGGAATTGTTGTTTATATCTGGCAAAACAATCAATCCAGGGTTGAAGGCCTCTGATCTGATTGTAAATAACACTAGCTGGCATTTCCCAGTTTATTGCAGCATCTTCCTGAGTTAATCTTGGAAAATAGCTTGCCCTGCTTTCATCCTGTTTTTGAGGTAAAAAAAGCGCATTTTCAAGACCGTCAAGAAGCTCTTTAACTGAATCTCTCGCCCTAAATGCACATTTTTCTCTTAAACTGCCGCCTGTATCACTTTCTAATATATTTATTTCTTTCTGTAAAAGAATATGTCCCGTATCAAACTTTTCATCTACAAGATGAAAAGTGATGCCTGTCCTGGTTTCACCCTGTTTTATTGTTGAACTATAAGGATTTGGCCCTCTGTGTGCAGGAAGTAATGATGGATGACAGTTTACGCAAGCAATTTTCGGCAGAATAATTGCGTTACTTTTAATCTTTTCTCCCCATGCCCCAACCAGAATAACATCCGGTTGAAGTTTGAGAGCCTGTTTTATAAATTTTTCGCTATTAATGCTTTTCGCATTTATTTCAGGAATTTTATAGGTTTTTATAAGTGATAAAAAATTATTTGGCCAAAAAGAGTCTTTTATAAGAGATCTTATACTGTTTGATTCTGTTTTATCCCATCTAAAAACACTGACAAGTTTATGCCTTGACTCTAATACACCAAGCATAAGAGAAGAAGCAAGTTCACCGTATCCAACTAAAATAACTCTTAACATTATTTTTATGTATCTTTCGATCTAGTATCAAGGCAACAGTGCAGGCTCATCGCCCCACCTTACAGCCTCAGCTCACTTTCGCTTTTTAACGTCAGGTTTAAAAAATTCGATTTTCCCATGCGACAGCGAGAGTGGAGCAAACTCGGAGGCAGGCTTTGCCTGCATGGAGGGTTTGTATAACTCATTCTCAGAAAATCAGAATTTTTCTGCACCTTCCATATTTTATATTATTTTTGAATTTTTTAAAACAGATGTAAAATATCCTTATGGGAATTAAAAAACAGGAAAATATTTCTTTGGAAGAAGCAAGAAAACAGGTTGCAGAACTTATATTTAAAGTTTTAACTAAAACTTTATGCGTAAGAGAAGCTATAAAGCTTTTTCCTGCGGAAATTTATGATCCTTCCGTAGTTTGTGCCTGGCATGCTCTTGTTCATTTTGATGCAGATGAAGATTTAAAAAAACATGATATGGAATATGCGGAAGAACAAAATAATTATCTTGAAATGATGGCATTTACTCTTCAAAATGGGAATGCTTTACCTCAAAACATGTTAGATGATTATGAAAAATATCATGACGAAGCTTTAATTCCAAGAAAAAAAGGAATAATAAGCTGGTTTAAAAGTCTTTTAAAATTTACAATTTAAGATTGTAAACATAAATTCAACATTTTTACTCGCAACAACAATTTTGATATTATTTGTATAATCGTATTTGATAATATTCAATTTTGGCTTTCTTATAATATGTCGGTTAAGAGAAAGAATATGTTTAAAAAGCTGTTCAAGTTAGCATCAAATAAAAATAAACCGATTGGTAAAAATTCTTTTTTGTCTTTAAAAGATAACCCGGAGATATCTAAGAATATTGAATTTCAAGGATATATCAATTATATCTATGAAAAATTAGAGCAGGAAAAAATATCCAGATATTTAATTGAAAGTATCAGAGATTCTCTTGATTTAAATCAGGTATTGCAAACAGCTGTCGATGAAGTAGGAAAACTATTAAAAGCGGACCGCTGTATAATAGCCCTTTATAATAAGGCTATAGCAGGATTTGAACTCAAGATAGAGTATAAATCAGATGAATCAATTTCTTCTGTTTTTCCTGATTATTATGCAGTTGCAAATTTATCTAAAAGATGGCTGCTGGATTTAACAGTTAATAAAATTCCAGTTGTAATAAATAGCATTAAGCCAGAACTTCTTAATAAAAATCAAATTAAATATTTTAAACAAAATAATGTAAAATCACTTATTATTATTCCACTTATATATAAAACAGAAATATTAGGAACAATTGTTATACAGCATGTAAAAGTTGAAAAAAAATGGCAAACAAATCAAATAGAATTTTTAAAAGATATAGCGAATCAAATTGCTATCGCTATAAATCAGGCTGAACTATATTCAATTACGAAAAAACAGGCTGAAAGAGAAAGAATATTAAGAGAAACAATAGAAGTTCTCAGAAGTACACTAAATACAGAAGAGATAAAAAAGCACTTTGTTGAAATAATAAGTCGTTATTTTAATTCAGATAGATGCTTATTTGATGATTATAACAAAGAAACAAACGAGTTTTTTCCGTTTAGAATAGAGCGATTAAAATCACCTGAAATAAAAAGTTTTGTAGGCATTAACTTAGAAAATGAATTTCCTGAATTTGTCGCAAAATTAAAAAAAGGAAAAAAAATAATTATTAAGGATGTTGAAAAAACATATTTGAGAAAAAAAACAAATAGATATAAAGCTTTGAAAACTTTACATGACAATGGAGTTAAATCTGATTATGGATTATCAGTTAAATATAAAGGTGAACTTTATGGAATCCTGATAATACATTTCACAACTAAAAAAAGAATTTTAAATCACGATGAACTTTCTTTTCTAAAAGTACTTAAAAATCAAGTAGGAATAGCTCTTTATCAAGCTGAACTATATTCAACTACAAAAAAACAGGTTCAAAGAGAAGAGCTACTAAGAAAAATTTCAAATTCAATCCATAACAGTCTTGAAATACATGAGGTGAAAGAAAGTATAGTTAATGAAGTTGGTAAGGTTTTTAATGCTGATAGATGTTTTATCAGGATTTATAATTCCGATAATATTTTTATTGATTCAGAATATTTATCTTCTTTGGCTGTAAAAAGTGTTAAAAATTATAATTTTAGTGAAGATTTTAATAAATTTGTCATGACACGTTTGTCAAAGAATAATGCGTTAATATTTCCTGATACAAAGCAAGCACTTGATGATCCCTGTTTAAATATTAATTTTAAGAAATTTATTAAAGATCTTAATACAAAATCAAATTATGGTCTGCCAATATTCAATAAGGATAAGTTGATAGGAGTATTTGTTGTTCAATATACAAAAGAGGAAACCCAGCTCAATGATGATGATATAGAACTTATACGAATGATTACAGAACAGGCAGGAATTGCAATCAATCAGGCTGAATTATACCAGGCTACCAAAAAGCAGGCCGAGAAAGAAGCTCTTTTAAGAGAAATAGTAGATTCTATCAGAAGTTCTTTAAGTGTTTCAAAAACTTTGGAAACAATAAGCAAAGAAGTTACAAAGTTATTTAATGTAGAAAGAACATTAATAATTAAATATCCTGATCAGAATAATTTTGAAGACTGGGAACTATTGTATGAATATAAGGCAAAAAAAGCAGTAAAAGGCTTTAAAGATGTTAAACTTTCCAAAAAAATCGGAACATACTGGGGTGAATTAATGTTCAGCCATAAATCAGGTATGGCTATAAGCAATTTATTTGAATTTGATGCTCCCGATTTTTGGCATGAATATTATAACATTATAGGGGCAAAATCAATTCTAGCTGTACCAATAAAAGAGAATGGCAATTTTTGGGGAACAATAGGATTGATTAAGTACGATTATTTTAGAGAATGGAAAGATGAGGAGAAAAACCTTCTTGAAGCAATATCAGGACATATTTATATTGCAGTAAAACAGGCAGAACTATTTACTCAGGTTAAACAGGCAACTAAATTAAAAAGTGAATTTATCGCCAATATGTCTCATGAGATAAGAACTCCTTTAAATGCTATTATTGGATTTTCAGATATGCTTCAAACTGGTAATTATGGAAATTTATCAGATAAACAAAAGCAGTATCTTGGTAATATAACAAATAGCGGTAAACATCTTTTGAGTCTTATCAATGATCTTCTTGATATTTCTAAAATTGAAGCAGAAAGCATGGAAGTAAATTATGAAAGATTTGATTCTGAAGAATTAATTAAAAATATCGTCTCTTCAATTAAATCACTTGCTATTCAAAAAAACATAACAATAAATAGCGAGATTGAAGGCATTATATTGGAAGCAGACCAGAAGAAAGTAACTCAAATACTTTATAATCTTTTAAGCAATGCCATAAAATTTACAGAAGAAGGCGGCAAAATAAAAATAAAATCAAGCCTGAATGAAGATAAACTGGTAGTAATGATTGAAGATACAGGAATAGGTATTGCAAAACAAGATTATGACAAGGTATTTGTTCAATTTAAACAGATAGATTCATCATATACAAGAAAACATGAAGGAACAGGACTTGGACTTATTTTAACCAAATGTCTTGTAGAATTACATGAAGGTTCAATACATTTTGAATCTGAAAAAGACAAAGGTACAAGATTCTGGTTTGTATTACCCAAAGCAACATCTAAACAATTACAACAAAATTATTTGAAAAAATAAATATTAAAAGTTCAAATTGTTTAATTCAAGCAGTTTGAAGTTATTCTTTTTGAAATTTCACTTATAATTTCAGAAAGTTTCTTGTTTATCTGTAATTCTTCTTTCATTTTTTCAAACGAATAAAGAATGGTAGTGTGTTTTCTTCCGCCAAATGCATCACCTATAGTCGGAAAACTTGAATTTGTCATATCCCTTGCAAGATAAATTGCAACCTGTCTTGCCTGTGAAACTTCCCTTGATCTGCTCTGTCCCTTTAAATCAGAAGATTCAAGGGCAAAATAACCTGCAGCGGTTTCAATAATTTTGTCTATAGTAAGGCTACTGCCTGATCCCGAGAAATTAATAATATTTTTAACAATTTCAACGGTCATGGGACAGTCATTTATACTAACATAAGCAACTACTCTGTTTAACGCACCTTCAAGTTCTCTTATATTATTCTGATAAGCTGTTGCTATCAATTCAAGAATATCCTCAGGCACATTCATCTTGTCTCTTTCAACTTTATTTCTTAAAATTGCAATTCTTGTTTCAATGTCAGGAACTCCCATATCAGCAAGTAAACCCCATTCAAATCGGCTTCTTAACCTTTCAGTGAGAGTAGAGATATTTTTAGGATGCCTGTCACTTGTTAATACAACCTGTTTTCCTGATTCATAAAGAGTATTAAACGTATGAAAAATCTCTTCCTGAGTAATTTCTTTGCCTTCAATAAATTGAATATCATCTAACAATAGAACATCAATCTGGCGGTATTTTTGCCTGAACATGGACATTTTGTCATTTCTGATTGAATTGATAAGATCATTTGTGAACATTTCTGTACTTGTATATTTGATTTTCTTATCAGGACTGTTTGCTAGAATATAATGTCCTACTGCCTGCATCAGATGAGTTTTGCCAAGCCCAACTCCGCCGTAAATAAATAAGGGATTATGAGCTTTTGCAGGAAACTTGGCAACTGCAAGAGCCGCCGCATGGCAGAATTTGCTGTGAGCTCCAATTACAAAAGTTTCAAAGGTATATTTTAAATTAAGATTGTTTGATGTACTTCTGAGAGCATTTATCTGAAACTCTGACAGAGGAATGATTTTTTGTTCTTCTTTTGGTTCTTCAATCTCTTTTGTTTTGCTGATAATAATTTTAAGTTGAAAGTTTTTACCGGTTACTTCATTTAAAATCCTATTTATAAGTGGAGAATAATTTTTATAGATATATTCTTTACTTAAAGTACTGTTAACTGAGACTATAAAATCATTATCTTCAACAGAAACCAGTTTCACAGGCTTGATCCATGACTCAAAAGCCGGATGTTCAAGCTCGTCCACTAATTTTTGAAGGACCTGATACCAAATTTTTTCTTTATTTATCTCTTTCATAGTTTTATTATACTAGAAGAGACTGCTATATAATTTAAACTTTTACAAAATAATCAATAATTTGCAGTCGAATCTTGTAAAAGCGAAAGCCCGAAAGGGCGGGCTTGACCCGGCCAGTAAGGCTGTAGACTGGATATAACAAACGAATAAAAGATTGTAAAGAAACTCACAAAAAAGCCGAAAAGCACCTACTACAAATTTCGGTACTTTCCGGTAATTTTTATAATAAAACATTTTGGATTAAATTTAATTGCTTTTAAGTTTATTTTTTAAAAAATTTTTCTGTACATAAGACGTACGCAAAAATAGTTATAAATTTAAATTTATTGTTTCTAATCAAAATATTTTTGAGACCACTTCTATGTCAATTTTGTAAAGAAAAATTAAAATAGTCATTTATACACTTAATTTTTTTTAAAAAAAGAGTACAATAAAAAACTACAAGTATCATGAGGGAAAAAGGAGTTTTGGGCTAAATGGATGCTATTATGTGCGGTACACCTGTTTTTATACTAAAAACAAACACAACTGAACAGGATTCAACTAAAAAAAGACTTAAAACAAGCAAGCCTTGCTATGATCAAGAGAAAAAAGAAATTAAAACTAAAGATGAGCTTAAGTTTGCATCTATGTTTATTGACCTTATGTCAGTAACAATAAAGCAGCTTGGAAAACAGGTTAAATCTCTTAAAGAAGAAAATGCTGAATTGCGTGAAAAACTTGAAGACCAAAAACCTCAAAATCTCGATCTGGTGGCTTAGATTAAGAATAAGTCTAATAGGATGGGTTTTAACTCATAAAAAAGCTAAAAACATTGACCTGTTATCTTAAATTAGATTTTTACGTAAAAGTTTTTTAACCGCTAAATTTTTCAACTGCAAGGAAGGCTGCGCCTATTAATCCGGCGTAATTTTCTGTTTTGGCGGGAAAGAGTTTCACATTTGAAACAACAGTTTCTTTCTCGAGTTCTTTTTGCAGTTTTTCATAATTGATAAATTTTGCCATGCCTCCGCTTAAAATAATACTGTCTGGATCAAATACATTGGCAAGACTAATTAAACCGATAAGTACAAGATTTTGCCAGTACTCATAAGCTTTAACAGCAAAAGGATCATCTTTTTTTATTCCTTCAATTATATCGTAAGTTGTTATTTCATCAGGATTTTTATCCTTTAAAATTCCTGTTCGTTCATTAATCGGAATTTCATTTGCCATTTCTTTGGCATTTTTTGCAAAACCCGTTCCTGATGCAAAAGCTTCCCAGCAGTTCCATGCCCCGCATGTACAGCGGCGTTTCTTTTCTATATTTATAACCAGATGACCACACTCTGCGCCTGCACCTGATTTACCTCTAAAAAGCTTGCCGTCTACTATAATTCCAGTACCAATACCTGTTCCAAGTGTAATAACAATGGTATTATTATGTCCTCTTCCGCTTCCTATTTTAAACTCTGCGTAAGCGGCAGCGTTAGCATCGTTTTCAATTAAAGTTTTTAAACCTAATTTTTCTTCTATAACCTTTTTAAATTCAAGTTTATTGTAGCCTTCAGGGAGATTTCCTGTTGAACCTGTGACTTTTGAATTATCAATATCAACTGTTCCTGCTGTTGCTATTCCTACATATTTAGGTTTATATTGATCTTTCAAACTTTCAATTTCTTCTAAAATTGTATTCAATATGTCTTTAGAATTATCAGGAGTTTTATAAGTCAGTACTTCACTAATAACCTGACCATTTGAAACAACAGCAGCACTTATTTTAGTACCGCCAATATCTATTCCTATTGCTACATTATCATTTTTCATAATAACTTCATCCCCTTATACAATTAAACAAGTCTTTCCTATATTTTACCTGATAATTTCTGAAGATAAAGTTTTGTAAATAAAAAGCAGTTTCTATAAATTAATTGTTTTTATATATATAAGAGATTGAAGGGTTTACAATTTTTTGGGAGGAATGGAATGTACGTAACAAGATTTGACGCAAGGCCAATTTTACCACCACCTAGAATGGAACAAAAACCAAAAGCAAACTTTGGTGAAAACGTTCAACATACAGTAGATCGATTTGTTAACAATGAGACAACTGAAATTAAAGCTTATACTGCTGCTGGTGGAGTTTTGGGCACTGGCTACGCTTTACATAATCCACAAGTAATTAAAGGCTTGATTCAAAAATACTGTCCTGTCCTTGAAAATCCGGCAAAAACAGTTTACAGCGGTATTAAATCCTTAACTGGTAAAGCTGGTAGATTGGCTTCAAAAGTATTATCTAAAGTTAAAGCTAACTCAGCTATATCAAAAATGAATAATACATTAGCTCCATATGCAAAAAAAGCTGTTAATGTTTTAAAAGCTATTCCTGGACCATATAAAGCAGTTGCTGCTGTAGCAGCAGGTTTAATTTTATTAAAAGGAACTTACAATGCAGGTAAAATTGACCAAAAATTTGAAGATAAAGTCAATTTAAGACACACTTTAGGCGGTGAATAAATACAATATTTATAAAAAGAGACTGCTTTAAAGCAGTCTCTTTTTATTGTACAGCTTTTATAAACCTTTCAGTTATCAGATGCGGACGTGTAACCGCTGAACCTATAACTACTGCATAAGCTCCAAGATTGAAGGCTTTCTTTACATGTTCAGGAGTCCAGACTCTTCCTTCCAGAATTACAGGACATTCAGCAATTTTAACCAAATTTTTCAGAAGCTCAAAATCAGGTTCTTCATTATTTTTGTCGAGAGTTTGCATTGTATAGCCTGAAAGCGTTGTTGAAATTATATCCGCTCCAAAGAGCTTACACATTAATCCTTCTTCCAGAGTTGATATATCAACCATTACAGGGGTGTTGAGTTCTGTCTGAATGTTATATATCAACTCTGCAAGATTTTCTTGTGGCCTTGGTCTTGATGTTCCATCTATAGCAATAATATCAGCTTCTTTAATCTTCTTGGCATCTTCAAAAGTTGGCGTAATATAAACTACTTCTTTCCAATTTTCGGGAAGAGGTTCTGGTTTTGTTATTCCTATTACGGGAACTTCACAGAATTTTTTTGCTTCTTTGATATCTCTTTCGCCTGCAAGTCTCAGCCCTGAAGCTCCCCCGTTAATAACCGATTTAACCATTGCCATAAGACAGTTTACATCATGAAAGGGTTCTCCCTTGCTTGCCTGACATGAAATAATAATTTTTTTTTCAAGTTTTTTGATAATACTATTCATAATTAAAATTAAAAAGTTTCTTTTTTATTGTTATCCCGCAAGGAATAATTGTTACTTAGTAAAAATGGCTACACTGCTTGCTTTTTTATTATGTTTATGGTTTTTTAATATAATCAAACTCATTATAAGAAGAGATTATTAAACTGGCAAGTTATTCTATTGACTCTCTAATTTTATTAAATAAAAATATCTTTATAAAAAGCCAGAAAAACGTTCCTGAAAATTAATTTTTTATTACATTTTTAGTTGCTTATTTATTGTATAAGTTTGTGATAACATTAATTCTTTAGGAAAAGAAATTAATTTTCTCTATTGAATCCGACAAATTTGGAGGAAAAAACATGTCTATCGGTTCATTTGTATTTATGCTCCACAGCCACTTACCCTACTACAGAAAAGCCGGTATGTGGCCATTCGGTGAGGAAAACCTCTATGAATGCATGGCTGAAACATATATTCCCCTGCTAAATGCGATTAGCGAGCTTTATGATGAAGGGATTAAAGCAAAATTAACAATCGGAATAACACCTATACTTGCTGAACAGCTTAA
>JAQVCB010000132.1 GCA_028689995.1 Candidatus Gastranaerophilales bacterium | reverse complement strand
GAAAGCTATCTTAAGCTCCGCAGGGAAGCCTGGCATTATACGGCTTCTGTCCACGAGAAAAGAAAACAGGAGAAATCGTTTTCTAAAATCGTAGACGAGGTAAAGAAACGCAAAGGCAATTACTAAGGTCTATTCGACGGAATAGTTGTATTAATTATTTGATTCATAATTAATTGTTTTTGTTATTAAATGATAAATAAAACAGAGAGTCTATTCCAAATTATTGATATCAAATTTCTATTTTTTACATGTTTATGACTTTGCATACTTGGATTTAATTGTTTAATTTTGCATAATTCAAATAATTTTGTATTATGTGCAATTTGGGTACTAAAAAATATATTGACCTCTTTGCTGGATGTGGGGGATTATCATTAGGATTACACCTTTCCGGATGGAAGGGTGCTTTTGCTATTGAAAAAAGCCCATTTGCTTTTGAAACGCTAAGACATAATTTAATTAATAATAAACAACATTTTGATTGGCCTGATTGGTTAGAATGTAAGGAGCATGATATATGTAAAGTTATTGATGACCATAGAGAACACCTTCAATTATTACGTGGTAAGATAGATTTAGTTGCTGGTGGACCTCCCTGCCAAGGTTTTTCTATGGCAGGTAAAAGAGTAGAAGAAGATGTGCGAAATAAGTTGGTTTACTCATATATAGAATTTATAGAATTGGTTCAACCTCGATTAATCCTATTTGAAAATGTAAAAGGTTTTACATATGCGTTTAAAAAACAAAATGGAGATGTTGAATCAGATCCTTATTCTAAGATTGTTGTAGAAAAGTTGGAATTTTTAGGTTATAATATTAAAGCTAAAGTGGTTGATTTTTCTGAGTATGGAGTTCCTCAACGAAGGAAAAGGTTCATTTTAGTTGGTGTATTAAATAATAAGTTGGGAAGTAATAAAAAGGCTTCTGTTTTTTTTGAAAAGATTAACAGTCTTAAAAAACAGTTTTTGAATGAAAAGGGATTGAAGCAAATTAATACTGTTGAAGATGCAATATCTGATTTATTACAATCCAATGGAACCGTACCTTGCCCTGACAGGAAACGTTTCTGTGCTGGAATATACTCAGAGCAAAAAACTAACTATCAAAAATTTATGAGGAAAGGATATGCAGAAGATAAAGCTGTTCCTGATAGCCATAGTTTTGCACATCACAATAATGAAACGATAAGTGTATTCTCTGCTTTATTAAATGAATATCCTGTGAAAAATAAAAGAATTGAAAATAAAGAAAGAGATACTTGGAACATAAAAAAACGTGGAATCATAATTCTTGATGCTAAAGGACTTAGTCCAACCTTAACAACTCATCCGGATGATTACATCCACTATTCAGAACCTCGTATTTTGACTGTTAGAGAATATGCTCGTATTCAAACATTTCCTGATTGGTATGAAATCAAAAAAAAATATACAACTGGAGGAAAATTGAGGAAAATTGAAGTGCCTAGATATACTCAAATTGGTAATGCCATTCCTCCTTTATTTGCTGAATTAGCCGGTTTAGCACTAAAAGACATATAACAATGGGAAACTCATTAGAATTTAAAATTAGTTCAGGATTAAAAGATATTATTGGTAAGGATTTGATTACCGATGATTATGTTGCGGTTTTTGAACTTGTAAAAAATTCATATGATGCAAGGGCTAAAAAAGTTATTATAACATTTGAAGAAAATGCGATTCGAATTGCAGATAATGGGAAAGGAATGTCTTATGATGATTTAAAAAATAAGTGGCTATTTGTTGCATATTCTGCCAAAAAAGATGGAACAGAAGATAGTAATATTTTTAATAAAGATTCATACAGAAGTAAAATTAATTCAAAAAGATATTATGCGGGAGCGAAAGGGATTGGTCGTTTTTCGAGTGACCGATTGGGTAATAAATTAATATTGACCTCAAAAACTATCGATTCTTCTATCTGTGAACAAATCTATGTTGATTGGAAAAGGTTTGAACAGGATCAACACGAGGAATTTATTAATATTGATGTTGAATATAGACAGGTTGGATACTCACCAATTCTATTTCCAGACAATTCAAGCCATGGCACTATCCTAGAAATAAAACCATTAAACAGCTCTTGGGATAGAGATAAATTAAAAGGATTGAAACATTCATTGGAAAAATTAATAAACCCATTTTCAAGAACAGATGATTTCTCAATAGAAATTATTTGCAAAATGGAACAAGTTGAAGATCATGCAGTTGATAAGTTAAATAACCCAAAGTATATTGAGCGAGATCGAATTAATGGGATAATTAAAAATTCTATTTTGGATATTTTAAATTTGAAAACCACACAAATAGAAGTTTATATATCTCGTAAACAGATAATAACTACTCTTATTGATAGGGGAGATAATATTTATAAAATTAAAGAAGAGAACAAAAATTACTCCTTATTAGAGGATGTTAAAATAAGTTTATATTATTTGAATCGAACTGCTAAGGCTAATTTTACTAGACGTATGGGGCTGGAGCCTGTAAATTATGGTTCAATATTCCTTTTCAAAAATGGATTTAGAGTTCAACCATTTGGAAATAAAGGTGATGATAGTTGGGGGTTAGATTTTCGAGCTCAGCAAGGGCATAGTCGTTTTCTAGGTACAAGGGATTTATTTGGTAAAGTTGAGATCTATACTGATAATAGTATGGAGTTTAAAGAAGTTTCAAGTAGAGATGGAGGTTTAGTTGAAACTAATGGTTCCCAACAACTTCTTAAATCATTTGAAATTTCGCATAGGCGACTGGAACGCTATGTTGCAGGTGTTCTTTGGGGTGAAGGATTTATTAGGCGTAATTATTTTGATAGCGAATTCCTTGCTAAACAAAACCGAGAGTATTTATTAGAATTTGATAAAGAAGCAGAAGATACGTCAGCTATAAGGAAAAATCTAGGAAGCAAAATTGATTTTGTTCAAATAATAAAAAGTCTTGTTAAAGATAAAGATGTTGAGGTTTTATTTTATAATAAAGATTTAGCTGACATAATTACTAACAGGTTGGATGTATTAAAGCCAAAATTTTTACAAGATTTGGAAGAAATTGCAGAGAAAACAAATGACTATAAATTGAAGTCTAGAGTTTTTGAGGCTGAAAAACAAATACATGAGTTACAAAAGGCAAAAGAGGAAGCAGAACGTAAACTAGAAGAGCAGATTAAAAAGCGAGAAGAAGCAGAACGTAAAGCAAAGGAATCTGAGGTCGCAAGGATTATAGAAGAAGAACGCAGAAAAAAAGAGGAAGCTCTTAAAAAAGAAGCTGAACTGAAGCAAAAGGAAGCTGAACTGAAGCAAAAGGAAGCTGAGTTGAAAAAAATTGAAGCTGAACAAATTGCTAGGCAGGAAGCTGAAAGAAGGAAAAAAGCTGAAGAAGACAGAAAAAAAGTTGAACAAGAAAGAGATGTTGAGAAAAGTAAAAATAAATATTTATCAGCAACACGAAGTCTCACTCCGGAAGTTGAAGATATAATTCATACTATAAAAATATCATCAAATGAATTAGAAAGTTCTTCCAAAAGTATGAAGAATTTTATTAAAGATAGTTCAGTTGCTAATGACTTGTTGAAGGAATTGGATTATATACAGTTCCATATTGAAAGGATTAATAAGTTGAGCAGTTTGCTTACAAAAGCAGATATAAATTCTCTCAAAGAGCACACGAAAGTAGATATTCCAGCTTATTTCAAGGAATATTTACCTAATTATGCAGTATCAATAAATGAGATTCAATTTAATAATCAATTTTCCGATTCATTTGTTCGAAAGATTTCAATTTTAGATTTATCTGTGATATTGGATAACCTTATTAGTAATTCAAAAAAAGCAGGAGCAAATAAAATTTATGTTGATTTCAAAAAATCGAATGGAAGATTGTTCGTTGATTTTTCTGATGATGGTGCAGGTGTTGACGATTTTTTGTTAAAGAACAATTCTTTATTTGAAGTTGGCATTACAAATAGGCGTGGGGGATCAGGTATTGGTCTCAATACGATTAGGGAAACGTTGAGGAAAGATTTACATGGAGATATAGAATTTTTAGGTAATAATAAGCACTTTAAAAAAGGTGCTACATTCAGGCTAATTTTTTAATATGGAAAAAGTATGTTTAATAATTGATGATAAAGACCAACAGCATGCTTTTAATGCACAGATTCGTGATGTATTGAAAGGAGATGGCTATAATGTTACTGCTGTTTTTATTAATACTACGGATCCAATAGTATTAAATGAAGAACAGAATATAGATTTTATAAAATTATCAAATTATATCAAAGATAAAATTAGTCAAATTCATATTGATGTAGTTGCTACAGACTTTGATTTATCTGATGATTATATTAATGGACTTAAAGTTGTTGAGATAATACGAAATATTTGTAATAGGAAGAAAACTCCAATTATTCTATATTCTGGGAACTTAGATAAAGTGATAAAGTCAGTAATTGGGGATCCGGTAAAGGACGCATCTATTTTAACTGCGGATGTAAGAAATCTAATGCTTTACCATATTTATGACTTTATAGATAGAACGGGTTATGCTGAATCTGTTAACAGACTGTTAAAGGAAAAAGAATCATCCACAAAACAAATATTATTGAAAAAGTTAAGGGAATATCCTGATATGAAATTTATGTCATGTTATTCCCCTTTTGAAGGAAAAACACTTGGAGAAATCGCAAATGAGATTGAAAAAGCATCCTATCATGGACAAGGATTTCAATCAGAGCTAATTGAACAAACCGTCGCTTACTTGATAGAAATAAACCACGAATTTGAATGAAAATTATATGTATATTTCCTAATGATGAATCAACAGATTTTTTATTGCCTATTTATGATTCGTTGTCTACCCTAGATTCTTTTACTGGTTATCGTAATTTGTTGGAGCAAGGTGAAATAGATTTAGTTATTAAAGATATTTTAAGTAGTGAGAGTGGATCAGTTATTATATTTCTAGGACATGGTGCCAGTCATTGCATATATAGGTGTGATCGTACTCCTTTGTTTGACAAACATAACTTCAATATTTTTCAAAATAAGCGGATTTTTTTGTTTTCTTGTCGTTCTTCTGAATTTATTAAAGACAATAAAAACACGCATTTAATAGAATATATTGGGTTTGGAAATATGGTTACTGATATTGCAGAAGTTCTTGAAGAACGAGATGTTGATTCCAATGCTTATCCGGATATTGACGAGGGTATTATTGATGCTTATAAAAAAATTCTCGTACAAATATTATCCCTTAACCTTAAGGGAACTTTGGAACAAAATATATCTTTTAGAGATTTATATTTTCAAATCAAACTTCTACTCAATAAATATATAGCAAAAACCTTAAAAGAAAAGAAACATTCAAATTATAAAGCTCTTACAGATTTGCTTTATTACACAAAATGTGATATGATTAACTAGTTTTTAAGGGAGTGTAATTTAAACTCTGTCTGGTTCATATTCTAGGAAAATCACTACAAATATAATTTTTCTTTTTGGATTTACAAATGCTTTTTAAGGCTGTTATTGGTAGTGTGCAAGGGTGGTGAGGAA
>JAQVCB010000131.1 GCA_028689995.1 Candidatus Gastranaerophilales bacterium | reverse complement strand
GTAATGAAGGCTGGGGATGTTCTGCTGATTATCTCCGCCAGTAATAATGTCTGTAATCGTACTATAAAAACTCCAAAAGCCCGCACCGTCATCCGTGCCTGTACCTCGCAGAGGTAGACTTGCAGTGCAATTGTTTGCGAAGTACGAGCAATGCAAGTGCGGGAGAGCTCTTAAGTATTTCATGATCTCTGTTAATTAAAACTATCTTGCTGATTATTAATTCAAATAATAAAAAATAATGACATTTCTATTCAGATTAGATTATAGTAGTAGAAAGTATTACTTATTCAAAAAAATGCTGGAAAATAAAGGAGAATTTAATATGGCCTGGTTATATTTGGTTATTTCAGGAGCTTTCGAGATCATGTGGGCTATCAGTTTAAAGCATACAGAGGGATTTACCAGATTATTACCGATTATACCCATGTTGATAGGCGCAGGAGGAATATTATATTTTTTATCGGCAGCAATGAAAGTCATACCTGTCGGAACGGCATATGTAGTATTTACAGGCATTGGAGCAGTTGGAACTGTTATCTGGGGAATGATATTTTTTGGCGAATCACGGGAAGTAATAAGGATTCTATTTATTTCTCTGGTTACAATAGGTGTAATCGGATTAAAGGTTACAGGCAAATAAAAGGTTATAAAGATTGAACAGTCCCGAAAAAAAAGATATTTACAGCTCAAAGTTCGATATAAAAAAAGAACAGGAACTCAAAAAGAAACTTGAGGACAGTGGGTTTACGATGAAGTCGGCAGATCATGCCTTCTGGCGTGCCCAAAATTCCGAGGTCACCGTTACTCTGTATTTAAGCGGAAAAATTGTGGTCCAGGGCAAAGGCACAGAAGATTTTATCAGTAAATTCCTGAATATAACCATTTTTGAACAAAAAAGTCTGATGCCAGAAATCGTTAGTCCTAAATATTCCAGCTGGATTGGTACGGACGAGTCGGGGAAAGGCGATTACTTTGGACCTCTCGTTGTTGCAGGAGTTCTGGCAGATCAGAATAATGTAAAGATTTTTCAAAAACTCGGAGTCAAAGACAGCAAGAAGCTCAGTGATGAAAATATAGAAAAAATTGCCTTTCAAATAAAAGCAAATAGCGTGTTTTCTGTCGTAACAATCAATCCCGCTAAATACAATCAGCTTTATTCCAAATTTAAAAACCTGAATAACCTTCTTGCATGGGGACATGCAAGAGCAATTGAAAATATTCTCGAAAAAAAAGAATGCAAAAATGCTATTTCCGACAAATTTGGGAATGAATCATTAATAAAAAATGCCCTTTTGACGCATGGGAAAACAATTAATCTTGAACAGCGTGTCAGAGCAGAAGATGATATTGCAGTTGCCGCAGCTTCTATTCTTGCAAGGCATGAATTTGTCCAGCGAATAAAAAAAATGTCCAGAGAATATAATATTGATTTTCAAAAAGGCGCATCCCAAAAGGTTAAAGATCAGGCAAAATTATTTATAGAAAAATATGGCATGAATAATCTGGCTAATATAGCTAAACTACATTTTAAAACTACAGCCGAGCTAGTTAAAGCCACAGGTTCTATCAATACGAAGTAGATAATATGTCTTTCATATTTATATAAATTCACCCTGTTGGGTATAGATTTTTTATAAATTTTTTGGGATTATCATGCCTGTCAAGATAATTTGAATATAAATTTCTGCTAATCCTGCTTATCATGAGGTAATCGTATATTTATTCGTTTATTGATTAGGTAAATGAGGGAATGAATATTAAAAATCAAACGAGTTTTCGCTTTTTTAACGTTTAGTTCGGAATAGTTAGATTATTTTCTTAATAAAACAAGGAATGGAAAAATGAACAACCAGGAAATTAAAGTGAAAGATCACTTAAAATTGTCGCCGGTATATGTATTTGAAAATGACACGTTATTTAAAGCACTTGATATTATAAAAAAATTTAAAATCGACGGGGTTACAATTATTCGGGAAGATTATTCTATAGTCGGTTATGTCGAAAAAAGAAAAATTATCGAGATTTTAAAACTCAATTTTCACAATGACAATAATGTGTTAATAAGCAAAAAAATAAAAGATGCAATAATAAAATATGATTCTCCCATGTTTCTTTATCCCAGAATGACTTTAATTGATGCCTACTCAATAATGAAATGCTTTAATCTGACTGGTCTTCCTGTCGCAGATGTTCCCTGGGAAAAGAAAATAATTGGTTTCTTATGGCTAAAAGATATTTTACCCTTTATTGAAAAGAACTATCTAAAAATACCTGTATAGTGTAAACATATAGCGTATTGAGAGAAGCTCTGCATATTGATATACTAAGCAGACGTTTAATATGCTAAAGGACTGTACTGATGTTAGATAAAATAAAAGCCGCGGAAGAATTTCTGAAAAGCCTGGAAGAGCCGTCTGTTACTATGGACATGATGCTGGATAGAATAGATGTTCATATGTTATATGTAATTCATAATTATGCTGAATTAATTTCCAAAGTAAAAAACAGAACTAATATTGAAGAAAAAGACATTATTACCTGCGCTATGATAATTGGTTATCTCCTTAAAACTCATTTAGACCGTTATGAGCTTGAACAAAGTATGCAAACAAATAATATAAACTAAAAACGTGTCTAAAATTAACTTGATTATGGAAATAACTCGGGAGAACTAATAATGGCTATATGTGAAAAATGCAAGAAAGAATATATAAGCTTGAAAGAAGGCGAAGATTTTTGTCCGGTATGTAAAACCAAAAGAAAAGAAACCGAAGCTGAAAAAGTTCAGGATCAGCATTTGCCCGAAAAACAAAAAAGATTTACTTCCGAATAAATTTCTTTCCTGAAAATTTTTTTAAAATCATACTTAAGTTTGAACAATTTTTTATAAAATGGCATTTAAAATCTTAAGTATAATTAAGCTGAATTATAAATTTTTTGAAAAAACTCAATAATAGCTTGAAAACCAGAAGGGTATTAAAATTAAAACAATTAACATTTTTTATAAAAAAACGATTTAATAAAAATCATATTATGATATAATATCAATTTAACGTAAAAAAATGGTAAAATACTATACTATAGAATAAATTAAGAATTATTTAGTGTATTTTGAACACTATAGCAACTTTTTCATTCTCGATGTTTTTAAACATATATAGTTAACATTGTATTCAAACATGAAAAACTGCTGGTATAAGGAAATATTTGTCTTAGGTAAAGGAATAGTTAGTAAGGGGCACTAATGAAACAGAATCAGAGAACATCTGAGGATAGTAGCTCAAAAATTAATCCCAAAATGCAGAGTAATCCTGTTACTTCTCCCAGAAAAACATCTAACAGGCTTTATGGCGGGTATAACCATTCACAAAGAATGCATGGTTTTCAGGGAAATGCTGATCCTTTTGAGATTTTAAACGAATTTTGCTCCGAAACAAAAAACATAAAAACTGTTGAAGATATTTCCAGTTGCCTTCATAATATTGCAATAAACAAGCTTGGATATAATTTTACTTCAACGGGGCTGGTAAATAGCCAGTCAAACTGCTTGCATATCAGGCTTTTAGACCACACGGGCAACGTTTATTCTTCCAGAATCCTGTTAAGTGAAACTCAAAATCCTATAATTGACAGTTTTATAAACAAAATTTCAAATAATATTAATAACATTGATTTTATAAATATTCCTTATCTTCATAATTCTCCGGGTATAATCATTCCGCTTGTCAGCCAGGATGAATGCTTAGGAGTTTTTATAGCGGGATCTAAAATTAAAAACCAGCAAAATGATGAAATACTAAGCGTTTTAGCTAACTATCTGGCTTTATTAATTAGAAACAAGCAGCTAAGTGAAAGATTTAATCAGGATATCAATGTGGATACCTTAACAGGACTTAAGAACCACAGGGATCTGCAGGAAAAATTGAGTTTGGAAATTAAAAATGCGGAAAACAAAGGTCAGCCTGTATCCATAATAATGATTGATATTAACAACATTACCCAGATAAATCGTGAACACGGGCATGCAAAAGGTGATGAAATAATTTGTCTGGTTGCAGAAAAAGTCAAACAAAGTATCAGAAATATTGATATAGCAGGAAGATATGGCGGTGATGAGCTGGCTGTAATTTTACCCGAAACAGATAACTCTGCCGCATGCTATATAGCAGAACATATAAATCACAGTATTTCCTGCTGTCTTATAGATGATGTAGGTACTGTAAAAGTAAGTATAGGTGTTGCAACATATCCAACCTGTTCGGAAGATCAGGAAAAATTGTTAATATTGACTGAACAGGCTATGTTCATTTCTAAAAATAAAAGTTACCAGAGCGGCGCAACTGCTATTGTCAGTGCTCAGGATATTGATTTCTGGAATGAAATGGCTCTGGATTCTTTTGCTGCGGTTATCGCTAAAAGACATTCCCAGTGGGGCATTAATTATGAAGATGAACTCGTTAAGAAATTCCATAGTGAAAGCCTGTCTTCAAATAGTCATCTTATAGATGTTGTTACTTCTTTAGCCGGTGCAATAGATGCAAAAGACCATTATACCAGAGGTCACTCCCAATCAGTATCAAGATATGCCGAAGCTCTGGCAAGAACGCTTAATTTACCTGAATCTGAAGTAGAAGGTATAAAGTTGGGAGCTATTCTTCATGATGTGGGCAAAATAGGAATACCTGAAAATATTTTACGCAAACCCGGTGTATTAAGCCAGCAGGAATGGGATATAATGAAGCAGCATCCAAGCATTGGGGCTAAAAAAGTTTTACAGCCTATACAGGCTCTCAAAAATTTAATTCCAATCGTGGAACATCACCACGAACGCTGGGATGGAAATGGTTATCCCGGTAATCTTAAAGGTGAAGAAATTCCTTTTGGAGCAAGAATAGTTAGTATAGCTGATGCTTTCCATTCATTAATTAGTGACAGGCCTTACAGAGATGCTTTAAGCATTGACAGAGCCGTGGATATCCTTAGAGTAGGTGCAGGAATTCAATGGGACAGAGATTTAACCAGAAAATTCATAATCATAGCTCCTTCTCTCTGCACAATGGTTTAAAAAGCTATTATTTAAGGCAAATAAGAAATCTTATAATTTTTTAATCCAAATACTACCACCTGTATTTTTTAGACATAGTGGCATATTTTCTTTGAATTTAGCTTCATAAAAATGTTCTAAATATGTATTATAAAGAACAATTTTAAATTGATTATTATACTGCAAGAAAGCCCTCAAAATATAAGCTTCATTAAATGCAGTACCCTGATAAATCAAGTTTTGAGGATATTCAAAAGGATAGAAAATATCATGAATATGGATATAAACTCCACTTTTTATATACGGTAATATCTTAAATATAAGATGATTTACGTCGCTGTCAATTTTTGAAACATGTGTTGAGTCAATGAATAAAATATCATTTTCTTCTAAATCTGAAAATGTTTCTATAGGGAGCTTAAATAATTTGTCTGATTCTCCGAAAGAATCGAGTTAGAATAAAGAAATCGGAGGAAAAAAGATGTCAAAATTATTTACAAAAGAACAGGCAAGAAAATTCTTAAAAGAAAACAATCTT
>JAQVCB010000130.1 GCA_028689995.1 Candidatus Gastranaerophilales bacterium | reverse complement strand
AAAATGCTGACCTTGAAGGAGCAAATCTTAAAGGAGCAAAAATAGACGGTGCAAACTTTAAAGGTGCAGAATTAGGTTATGTTATCTGGGTAAACGGTAAAGTATGCGCTGAAGATTCAGTTGGATCTTGCTGGTAGTTATACCACTTCAAAAATGAATTTGGGATTTTAACAACAAATAAAAAATGGTATTCGGTAGTAGGAGCGTTATTTGCGGAGGCGATGTACGGTAGTGGGAGTGTAAAAAAACTGAAGCTGCTGCGATCAGCAGGAGCTGGAGGTTTTTAGTAACTCGTTCAAGCCTTCGGAAATATAAACTCGTTTTAGTATAAAGAATTTTTTATACGAAATCTTTACATAATTTCACTATTATCTGTCTATTGTTAAAATAAAATTAATAGTCGATAAATAAGGTGAAAAGTGAAAGAAAATAAAAATTATAAGTTAATAAGACTAATAGAGCAGAGTATTAAAGATTTTAAACTTGATCTTACAGATTGCAATATTCTTTTACCTGCTGCATTAACAGAACCGGCACTTGCACCTGTAATGGCAAGTCTTGCCGGAGCTGCAAACATTTATGTACCGGCAAGAGATATAGAAACAGTTAATAAAACAACATTTTTTGTTAATGAGCTTGACCTGAAAAGTCGTATAGTTTTTATAGAGAAAGAAAATCCTCAGATTTTATCAGGATTAGATATTGTGATAAAAGGAGAAGGAGTTTCTTACATTGATTCCGATTTTATATCAAAATTAAACGAAAATTGTGTTATATCAGTTTTTCCTAAGAATTTTGATTTTATAAATATTGAAGGGATTGATCTTGAAGGATGTGCAAAAAAGAAAATACCTGTTATAACGGTTGATCCTGATGATAAAAATCTTATGCTTAATAAATATTTTGCGCATCTTACGGTTAAAAGATGTTTTCAGGCAAATATGGATATATTGAATTCACGTATACTTCTTGTTGGTAGTGGGGAATTAATGGAAACCATTCTAGGTCTGCTTAAAACAATGGGTGCAATGGTTTATGCAGCTTATACAGATAGACAGCAAGATCAGCTTTATATTTTAAGACATCTGCATGAAGTTGATACCGTAATTATTGCAGATTATCCTCAAAAATCAGAACTTGTGATAGGAAACGGCGGTTTTATAAATATTGGTGATCTTGCGGATATAAATCCTGAAATCAGAATAGTTCATATTTCAGGCAAAATGGAAATAAATCCTCTGGCGTTTAACAGAGTATTTTATACTCCTGAGGTCATCACTCAAAATTCATTAAATGTAAATGCAAATGATATTGGTTTAAGAGCTCTTTCAGATACGACGGCTGCGGTCATGAAAGTTGCGCAGACTTTAATAAAATCTAAAAACAGATCTTTACTTCCGGGAGAATCTCAAGTATCATACAATATCATTAATGCAGAAGGACCTGTAGTTCTTGGAAAAATTATTTTTTAAATATGTTATATTGTAATTAGTAAAAATTTGTTATTAGTTTATGAGGTTGGTTAATTAGTAAATATGAGTATAGTATTTGAAATTTTTATTTCGTTAGTAACAGTTGGTTTATTGACAGCTGGAATATTAAATATAACCCCGTTTTTAGGGAAATAAACCATAAGTTAAATATTAAAAGAGGGCTATTGCCCTCTTTTAATATTTAAGAATAATTTTCTTAATGAATATTAATAATAGAGAAAATTCATGCAATTAATTTATTGTGATTGTTTTAAAAACAATATAATAAATTTTTGGAGATAAGATGCTAAATAATATTAACGAAATTAAATTACAGAATATATCATTTGGAAATGGAAAAATTATTCCTTTTAGACCCAGATTAAATGAGTCTGTTCAAGACAGATTTGAAAAGAGCAGTTCTAAAGAGATTGAATTGAGTCGAAATGGAAAACAGGTTAAAAATCTGTTAATTAAACTTCAAAGTATAAAAGTTCACTATGGAAAATATAATCCTGAAGGACTTTTTACAGGAGAAATTGAAAATCTTATTAATATATTGGAAAAAAAAGAATTTTACAGGGCTTTTCTTGAAGTAGTGCAAGAATGTCAAGAATTAAAGAGATCAGATATACCACCCGGTGAGGCATACAGACCTTCAATTGCACCTCATAAAGATTATACAAAAGAAGTTTATCCAAGACATTTTGAAGCAGCAGATGAATATTTTATAAATGCCATGAATTTTGTGGATAATTATGTTAAAAAGCATATTTCCGAGCCTGTTCGTAAATCATATCTTACTAAAGAGGTGCAAGAAAATATTAAAAGTATGGCCAAAGAAATAAAAGAAAGCCTTAAAAACATAAATGAACAGTCACAAAAAAGAACTAATTTATTAAATAAGATGAATTTATTAAATAAAATATTAAAACTATAAAAGATATTGGATTTTTATTTTTAGTGATAACATGTTTTGCATGAATTTTAATTTATAAAGTGTGCATTTTATGGCAAATATTCTTATTATTGAAAATAATTTGATGAATCTTGAAATGGCTGCCGAATTACTTGGTAGAGCTGGTCATAGTGTGTTTAAATCTGAAAATGCCCAGGAAGGGATAAAATTAGCCAAATTAAAAAGTCCTGATCTGGTTTTAATGGACTTAAGTCTTCCCATAATTGATGGATTAAGCGCAACAAGAATATTAAAACATGATCTTTTAACGGAAAATATTCCTATTGTTGCATTTACAGCTATGGCAATGGAGAGTGATAAAGAAAAGGCTTTTGGGGCAGGTTGTTCGGGTTTTATTACCAAGCCTATTGATATATCAACTTTTGTTTCACTTGTGGAAAGTCATATTAAAACTAAAATAGAGAAAAAAAATCCATGTGAATATCAGGATATTTATCTAAATAATGTCAAGAAAACATCTGATTCAAGGTATAAATGGCATAAAATTCTTATTGTTGACGACAATCCAATGAATGCAGAGCTTCTGAAAGAAATTCTTGAACAGATAAATCAAAGCTCTTTTGTTGCATATTCAGGCAAGCAAGCACTTGAAGCTGCTAATAAAGAAAAATTTGACCTTATTTTACTTGATATAATGATGCCTGAAATGAGCGGTTTTGAAGTAATAAAACGTTTAAAATCCGATCCAAAAACAAAAGATATACCTGTTATATTTATTACTGCTCTGAATGAGACAGATGACATAATAAAGGGACTTAATCTTGGATCTTATGAATATATAATAAAACCTTTTAATGTCGATGAATTAAAAGCAAGAATTTTAAATATTCTTAAAATACAGGATCTTCAGGATCAATTGAGAGAAGAAAAAAACAAACTTGATTTGATATTCAAATTTTCAGCTGACGGAATTGTTATGCTAAATTCATCATTTAAAATAGTTTCCTGTAATGAACAGTTTGTTCAATGGTTTGGTTCATACAAAGAAGAAATTCTTGGCAGGGATTTTCATGAATTTTTTAACTGTTATTGTAAAGAATCTAATAAATGCGCTGGTCTTGAGTTTTTAGGATTGAATTCTTTTAGTGAAATTTCGGTTAAAAATGAAAATGGAGAAAAAATTTATCAGATTAATTATTCCAAAATTTTTGAAAATGAATCTGAAGCGGAAGGCTATGTACTTGTTTTAAGGGATATTACAGAACATAAAGAAATAGAAAAACAAAAAGAAACTTTCGTTGCAACTTTAACTCATGACCTGAAAACTCCAATAAGAGCTGAAATAATGGCAATGGAACTGTTATTAAAAGGTAATTTTGGAAGATTAACAGAGGAACAAACAGATATTATCAGGGATACACTTTATTCAAGCAAATATATGTTTAGTATGGTTGATAATTTACTCACTACATATCGGTATGAAAATGGAAATATTTCTCTAAACTTGGAAGATATAGATATTATTGGCCTTATAAAAACTTGTTATAAAGAATTAAAATACCTGATAGAAGATAAAAATCAGATAATTTCGTTTGAATTTATGGAAAATAATATAATTATTTCAGCAGATATTATGGAACTTAAAAGAGTAATAATAAATTTACTTTTTAATGCTGCAACTTATACCCAAGAATACGGCAAAATTGTTGTTAAAAGTGAAATTAAACATGATGAAGTTCAAATTTCTTTTATTGATAATGGAAAAGGGATATCTGAACAGGATATTTCAATGTTGTTTAATAAATATACAAGTCATGCAAAAAAATTTAGACAAGTAGGGACAGGTTTGGGTCTTTATCTTTCAAAGCAAATAATAGAAGCGCATGGCGGCTTAATAACTATTGAAAGTGAAGAAAATAAAGGTAGTAAGTTTACTTTTTCTCTTCCTCTTGCACATTCTCTTGTCTAGTATATTGGTTCAGGAGTTTTGACAAATAGTCATTCTGAGCGTTAGCGAAGGATCTACTTGTTAATTTGACAAAATTAATTTAACAAAACACTAGTTGGGTATTATAAAGAAACAAATTTCCCATTATTGTAACTTGAAATGGGAGGGTTTATAAATGGCTGTCAGAAATACGATTGTAGAGGAAAGAATAAAATATCTTTCAGATCTTTCAGAGACAGAGTATCCCTTTATTACTTTATATTTAAGTATTAATTCGCATGAAAACCTTTTTGAACAGGCGGAAAAGAATAGAATATTTATAAAAGATTCATTCAGGAATTCTATAGATAAAATAAAAGAAGAGAATAACAAGGATAAATTGGTATGTTTTCAAAAAGACGAAGAGAAAATTCTGGATTATATTAATAACAATTTAAAAACGCAGGCTCATGGAGCAGCTATTTTTGCCTGCAGTAAACTTGGAATTTTTGAAACATTTCAGTCGCTCATGTCATTTGAAAATACTTTTTCCGTTGATTCTTTTCCTCGCCTGAAACAGCTTGCCTATCAGTTGGAAGAGTATGAAAATACTCTTGTTATTATAGTCGATTCCAAATATTCAAAAATATTAAGTCTTAAAATAGGCGGATTTGTCTTTAGAGAAATTAATATTACAGACATTGTGCATAAATTTCATAAACAGGGCGGTTGGGCTCAGGCAAGATATCAAAGGCATATCAATGATCAAATACATAAGCATTATGAAGAAACCGCAAAAGTTGCCACAGAGCTTTTTGACACAGAACAATATGAAAATGTAATTCTTATAGGGCAGGAGAATGAAATTAATAATTTTAAGGTTGACTTGCCTAAAAGAATTAATATGAAGGTTATTGGTATGGATAGCCTTTATACAAGAGAAAATATAAATAAAATTATGGAAACAATATTTGATAACCTTAGAAAAACAGAAAAGGAAAGAGAATTACATATTGTAAAAGATATAATTACTCTGGCTCAAAGTGGAGGATCTGAAACACTTGGTATACAAGATACGATTCAGCTTGCAAAAGAAGGCAGAGTTAAACTACTTACAGCTGTTAAAGATTATTCTATTGAAGGTTGGAGATGTGATGGGTGTTATTATATTGATAAAAATCAGTATCAAGCTGGTTGTCCCATTTGCAATGGGAACATGAAACATTCTGATCTTATAGAAGAAGCAATAAGACTTACTTTAAAAAATGGAGGAAAGGTGAATCTTGTTGAAGATGAAGCGGCTGAAGAACT
>JAQVCB010000033.1 GCA_028689995.1 Candidatus Gastranaerophilales bacterium | reverse complement strand
CCTTCTTCAAGTCTGTGAATATCGTAGCCGTTTCCTATCCTATATTTTTCGTTCATTTTTTCACCTTTTTACTAAATATGTTTATTTTTTATTCTAAATGGATTTTAAGTTAGATGCTGAAACAAGTTCAGCATGACACAAAGGTTAAAGTGTCATCCCGAACTTGTTTCGGGATCTAAGATACGTTTATTTCTTTTAATTCCGGATTTACAGTTTTTATTAGGTTTAACTTCCAATCTCTATGCCAATTTTTTAATTGTTTTTCTCTAGTAATTGCATCATTAATAAAATTAAAAACCTCAAAATAAACCAATTTTGTTAAATTATACTTACTTGAATAACTATCAGCCACTTTATTTTTATGTTCATATATTCTTCTACAAAGATCTTTTGTTACCCCAATATAAATAGGCTTTGTTTTTAAATTTGTAATTATATAAACATAAAATTGCCGATTCATATTTATAATCCTTTAAATTTTAAAAATTCAATACGAATTTTTCTATGGCAAGAGCAGCGCCGTCGTTGTCAACTGTATCTGTAACATATTTTGCTATTTTTTTAAGTCCTTCTGTGCCGTTTCCCATCGCAACCGAAAGACCCGCAACTTCCAGCATGTCGCTGTCATTATCCTGATCTCCTATAGTCATTATTTCAGCTTGATCTATGCCCCACTTATTGGCAAGAAAAAGAACAGCTCTGCCTTTTGAGGCTTCTTTATTAACAATTTCAACATAAAAAGGTGTTGATTTGGTTATATAAAGAATATCAGAGTATTTTTCTTTTAAATAATTCTTTATTTCCGTAGCCTTCTCGGCATTTTTTATCATGGCAAGAATTTTTGTGGGTTTGAGATTGATGATATTATTGAACGAATTAACTTTATGATAAATAATATTTCTCTTTGTTGCATATTCAGCTAATATAGCACTTTCATCTTCAATAAACAGTTCATCATCAAGATATAAATTAATCTGAACTTCAAATTTTCTTAATTCGTCTAATATTTGTTTTGATAAATCGGGAGAAACATCATAATGCAGGAGTATATCGTCTTTTTCGCAAAATTCTCTCACCATGCTTCCCTGATATGTTATAAGCGGGGTAACAATGCCAAGTCCTGATGCAATAGGGACAGTTGCGCTGTACATTCTGCCTGTTGCAATGACTACATATATACCTGAATCAATGGCTCTTGAAATGGTTTTTTTCACTCTGTCAGAGATCTGAAATCTGTTATCCATTATTGTTCCATCTATATCAAGAGCAATTAATTTTATTGGCATCTTATAATCCCTGAATTTTTAGTAAACTTAAACCTATAATTGTTTTTGCATCTAATATTCTACCATCTTTAATCATTTCCATGGCATGATTTATTTCAACTTCAAAAGGCTCAACAATTTCGCCAAAATCAGGGTTTGTCTCAGAAAACTCAAGGTCTGTTGCTTTATACAGGTATAATTTTTCATCACAAAATCCGGGAGCTGTATAAATAAAGCCTAAAGATTCCCATTTTTTTGCAATATATCCCGTTTCTTCAGTTAGTTCTCTTTGTGCAGCAAGAAAAGGATCTTCGCCTTTATTTAATTTTCCTGCCGGAAATTCTATAAGTTCATTTTTTACAGGATGACGCCACTGTTTTACTAGAATAACTTTATTATCAATGACAGGTATAATTACAACACCTCCAGGATGTTCAACAACTTCCCTAAAATGCTCTTCACCATTACTTAAGAGTACATCATCCTGTCTGATATTAACAATGTGGCCTTCATATTTTAATTCGCTTGATAATGTTTTTTCCTCAAGTGATAGAGAAGAAACATCATTTAATTTTTTCATTTTCACTCCTATAGCTTAATCTAGTGTCAAGAGTCGACCACAAATCCTTTTACTTTTTATCAAAAATTATAGTTGAAAAGCGGTCTCTATTTAATAATTATTTTTAGCAGATTATAATATATGCGGCTATTTTTCAATAAGGGGAAGAAATTTATGAATTTAAAGGGAAAAGACTTTTTATCACTTGCAGACTTTAATAAAGAAAGTTTAACATATCTTTTAAATCTTGCAACAAGGCTAAAACAGGATAACAGGATGGGACAGACTCATCACGTTCTGAATAATAAAACTCTTGTTTTAATCTTCTCAAAGCCGAGTCTTAGAACAAGAGTGAGTTTTGAAGTTGGAATAAGGCAATTAGGCGGAAATTCAATTGTTTTAAAGCAGGATGAAATTAACCTCGGAGTCAGAGAAACAATAGCTGATACTGCAAGGGTTCTTTCAAGATATGCTGACGGGGTTATGATAAGGACATTTGATCATAACGATGTTGTTGAATTTGCAAAATGGTCAGATGTTCCTGTTATTAATGGGCTTACAGACAGCTCTCACCCATGCCAGATACTTGCTGATCTTTTAACCATAAAGGAAACTTTTGGCGAGCTTGAAAATCTTAAACTTGCATATATTGGCGACGGCAATAATGTTGCAAACAGCCTTCTTTTAGGTTGTTCAACAATGGGCATGGATATTTCAATATGCTGTCCTGAAGGATATGATCCCGATACAGTGTATTTAAACAAAGCAGAAGAATTTGCCGATGTCTCAGGTTCAAAAATTCAGGTGACAAATAATCCCAAAGAAGCGATGTTAAATGCAAATGTTGTATATACTGATGTATGGGCAAGTATGGGACAGGAAGCAGAAGCCAAGAAAAGAAAAGAACTTTTTAAACCTTATCAGGTAAATAGTGAACTTTTAAGCCATGCAAGCGATGATGTAATTGTTCTTCATTGTCTTCCAGCGCACAGAGGAGAAGAAATTACTGAAGAAGTGCTTGAAAAATATGCTGATGTAATTTTTGAACAGGCAGAAAACCGTTTACATGCACAAAAAGCAATTATGGCATCAGTTATGTAATGTCATTATGTACATACAGAAAATGTTTTTGTCTTTAACTATAGTGTATAATTAAAACTCATTATATTTTTGGCTAATTCTTTAAGTTAAAAAGTAATTATGATGTACCTTTGGGCAATAATACACAAATAGCTTATAATTTGATATAATAAAAATGTAAATTTTAGATAGACATTTTTAAGTATTATGCAGGTCTCAAATTTTTTTAAAATAGCTTTTTTATCCTTAAAATCAGGATTGTATCAATAATTATCAGTTATTAAGATGATTAAAAAAGAGCTAAAAAGTAATAATATGGTATAAATAAAATCCCAATCAGGAGTATTTAATACGGTAAAGTAAGATTTAGTTTTTGCGTGTAAAGGTAAAAAAATATTATGACACAACCAAATGTTGCATATTTTTCAATGGAAATGGCAATAGATCAATCTCTCAATACATATTCGGGAGGATTAGGATTTCTTGCCGGTAGCCATATGCAGTCAGCCGGCTATTTAGGTCTTCCTATGGTTGGCGTAAGTATTTTATGGTCTTATGGATATTACGATCAAAGAATTGACAGTGAAGGAAAAGCTGAAGTTGCATATTTCAGAAAACATTATGACTTTTTGACAGACACCGGCATAACAGTTGACGTAGAGATATTCAGACAACAGGTCAAAGTAAAGGCATTCAGGCTAGAACCTGAAATATTCGGTACGGTGCCTATTTATTTACTTACTACAGATCTTCCTGAAAACTCTCCTGAAATGCGTCAAATTTGTCACAGATTATATGATGGTAACGAAAGAACCCGTATTTGTCAGGAAATAGTTCTTGGAATTGGCGGTATTCGTGTTCTTCAAATGGCAGGATTCAATTTTGACGTTGTGCACATGAATGAGGGACATGCCCTACCTGCTGCATTTGAACTTTTACGTTTATTTAACGGAGATTTAAACAAAGTTAGAGAAAAAACAGTATTTACAACCCATACCCCTGTAGCAGCAGGAAATGAAGTTCACTGGATTGATCTTCTTTATGATGCAGGTTTCTTCTCAGGAACTTCAAAGGAAAAGGCCATTGAACTGGGCGGTGAAAACTTCTCATTAACAGTAGCCGCTCTCAGGATGAGCCGTCTTGCAAATGCTGTATCCCAACTTCATGGTCTTGTTTCTAATAAAATGTGGGAATGGGTAAAAGGCAGATGTCCAATCAGAGCTATTACCAATGCAGTTAACCTGCATTACTGGCAAGATCCAAGAATAAGTTGTGCTAAAACAGATCAGGAACTACTTGATGCTAAAACAGACATGAAAAAAGAACTGTTTACTTATGTAGCAAATAAAACAGGTAAACGTTTTAACCCTGATGTATTGACAATTACCTGGGCAAGAAGATTTGCTGATTATAAAAGAGCATGGCTTATTTTAATGAACAGGGAACGTATTGAAAAACTGCTTAAGGAAGATAAACTTCAGATTATCTTTGCAGGAAAATTCCATCCTGACGATACTTTAGGCCGTGATATGTTCAACAATATTTTAAAACAGTCTCATGAACTTAAAAACGTAGCTGTATTGCCAAATTATGATCTCAAACTCAGCAGTATTCTTAAACGTGGGTCGGATGTATGGTTGAATACCCCTTTAAGACCGTTTGAAGCTTCTGGAACTTCCGGCATGTCGGCAAATATGAATGGTTCCTTACACCTTTCAATTTTTGACGGCTGGGCTGTAGAAGGTACTTTTCATAATATTAATGGTTATACAATCACATATGATGGTATAGATGAAGATATTCCATGGGAAGATCGCCACTGGAAAGACTATGAAGTTATGATGAAAATCATTGAAAAAGATATGATTCCAACTTATTATAACAACAAAACACAGTGGGCAGCACTTACACGACAGGCTATAAGAACTTCAGAAGCTTACTTTAACTCGGATCGTATGGTAATTGAATATTACAACAGACTTTATAATCCAATTGCTCACGGCGGAAGCAAAGAAGAAGAATTCAAACCTGTTGCAGAAGTCGAAAGTCCAAATCCAAACGCCTGGACATATTCAAATATCAGATAATATAGTTATTAAAAAGCCGGGAATTATTTCCCGGCTTTCGCTTTTACAATGGTCGACCGCAAATCTTTGTTTTTGACAAAAATTGTATTTATATAGCGGTCTCTTCTAAAACATTGTTCTCGATGAACCTACCTGATGAAGTCTTAGAAAATTTGTTTTTCCAACAGTTAGATAAGGCAACCCGCCTGTAATGATAATTTTATCTCCTGCATTCAGGAAAGTTTCTTTCATCAACATTTCATCCAATCTTCTTAAAAGTTCTTCGGTAAAATTTATTTCAAATGACATTAAATAAGGGAAAATACCCCAGGAAAGGTTCAATTTTCTGCATGTTTTTTCGTTATCAGATATTGCAATAATCGGGACAGATGGTTTTGCTTTTGAAAGAAGTTTTCCCGTAAAGCCTGTTCTTGTAAAAGCAACTATTGCTGAAATTTCAACTTCAGAGAGCATTCTTATTACAGCAGAAGCAATTGCCTGTGAATCTACTTCGTAAATATGTTCTTTATTTGATATAAAATGATTACCCTTGTAAAAGGAACTTTTTTCTATATTTTGGGCGATCATATTCATCATACTAACTGTTTCCAGAGCATATTTACCAACAGCTGTTTCCCCTGAAAGCATTACAGCATCAGTGCCGTCTAAAATAGCATTTGCAACATCACTTGCTTCGGCTCTTGTTGGCATTGGATCTTCTATCATAGATTCAAGCATCTGAGTTGCAACAATTACTTCTTTTCTATGGGCATTAGCCATTTCTATAATTTGTTTTTGCGCAATAGGTACACGTTCAGGAGAAATTTCAATGCCGAGATCTCCTCTGGCTACCATCACTCCGTCAGATGCCATAATAATTGATTCAAGGTTATCAAGAGCCTGAGGTTTTTCAATTTTTGCGATAACAGGGATTTCACCTTTAAATTTCTGGACATAGCTTTTTGCCTTAACAACGTCATCTTTTACCCGTACAAAAGACAAAGCAAGATAATCTACGTTATTTTCAATTGCAAACTTAATAAAATCAATATCTTTATCTGTAATAGCCGAAATACTGGCTGTAGTTCCCGGAATATTCAAACCTTTTCTTGATTTTAAAGTACCGCCATAAATAACTTTAGCAGTTATAGAATCTTTCGTTAGAGAAAGAACTGTTAATCCTATTTTTCCGTCATCAAGAAGAATTTTATCTCCCTGTTTCACATCATTTACTATTCCCATGTAATCAACAGGTATGATTGCGGGATCTTCCTGTTCTAAGGCTGGTTTTAAGACAACTATAGCATCTTCAACAAGTTCCATAGGCTCGTTTAAAGTGCCAACCCTGATTTTTGGTCCTTGCAGGTCAAGAATAACAGGAATATGCAAATTCAGATCTTTTGAAATCTTTCTTATAGTTTCAATTCTTTCTTTATGAATTTCTTTTGATTCATGAGAAGAATTTATTCTAAATATTTTTGCACCTGCCAGTATCAGTTCTTTTATTTTTTCTTCTGTACAGGTTGCAGGTCCTATTGTTGCTATTATCTTTGTTTTCATTAATTTATGCATTTTATACCTTTCTGATCTTTTAAAACCCTAACATGAATATAAAAAGAGGGTTTTAAAAATTATGATAATGCTGCTACATTATTTTTTCATTTAAACATTTAGAAATAATTTAAGCAAGGGTTAGCCATAAATTATAGAACCAGTTTGAATAAATATCGTAAAAATATGCTTAACATTTCAGTTTTTTTAGCAAATCCAGGTATTTATGCGTTTTAATTGTGTAGGTGAATAAATGGGAATATTTTTTATGTTGGAAAATAATGATTTTACCAAAGAAATCTGGAACGAATGAGAATGGTAAAACCTGTACAAACAACCTTTGGCAGTCAAAATTGGCTTGGCAAATTTGCGCAAAAAGCAGTTGCTGATTTAAGCAACTCCAAGGCATTAACTCCGGTTTTACTGCTCGAAGGTTCAGTTCTTACAGGCAGATGTTATCATGCCAAAAAAAGAGGCGGGGCAGTTGAACTCAAGGAAAGATTTATAGAAGAATTTTTAACTGCAATCGTATGGCTTTTCGGAATAACCTCATTAAACAAAGCTGGTGACTTTATTGCAAAGAAGTTCAACCTTGATACCACAGTTGATGTTGGAAAAGATAAAATATCCGATGAATATGGCAAATTAAAAGAATACATGAAAAGTCCTCTTGAAAAATTTACGGACGGAAAGTCAAAAAGATTTAAAGATATACTCACAGGAGTTAAATTTACAAAAATTATTCTCTGTACCTTAACAGGTATTTATGTTGTCGGAAGCATGATTCCGAAATATAAAAATTCTGTTACTGAAAATGATATGAAAAATCAAAAACAAAAACTTTTAAAACAAAGGTCTCCTCAAAGGCAGGAACAAAAAGCAGTAAACAAAGATTCAGTTTCAATGCAAAAGTTCCTTGAATCTGCCAAAGATTCCAACACGAATTTTAAAGGCGGATCATCACTTATATCTTTAAGTCACAAGCTTGAGAATGACAATATTTACAAAATATTAACTATGGATGCCGGAATCATCGGTGGAAGATCAATAAATTCCAGAAATGAAGATGAAAAATTTGAAATTGTGTTGAGAGATATTAGTTCAATGTATTTTTACATGGCATCAACCCATCATATTGCACATTGTCTGGCTGATGATAAATTTAACTTTTTTGGAAACAAAAATGCTACAGGCTTGAATTTAAATAAAAAAATGGGCATTTCAACAAATCTTGATCCCAGAATTGCTGAATATCTCAATAGTCAGATACTTAAAGAGTTTGATACTGTTTCAAAGTCTAAAGAAGAATTTAACTTTGATAAATTTATGACAAACATATTCGGGAAAAAACAATCTGAACTTGTTAAAATTTTAACAAAGCAGGCAACAAAAACAGATCATACAATGAATTTGAAAGATTTTCTAAATGAGATTAAACATGCTGAAAATAAAGAATTTATAAAAATAAATGCTGTAAATGCAGCAAAATTAAATAATCAGGTCGTAACAGGCAGTGGCGTAATGAGGATATCAAGATATCTTGAAGAGCTTGCTTCTAAAAAACAGATTCCTCAGGCTGTAGAAAGTCTGGTTGAATTCTTCCATACCGAATCTGAAAGAATTTATAAAAATACAGCGGAAGGTGTCATAGATAAAAGAATTAATAATGATGAAATTATTGAAAATATTGATGATCTGCTAAAATCAGGACTTTCTGATTTTGAGAGAGAAAAGATGGGAATAGAAAATCTAAAAACTCACCTTGGTCAGGTAAAACCTGATGGTAATTTTATTGTAACCGCTCAAATAGAAGATATTGTTAATGATGGGCTTATTAGAAAACAAAGTTTCCTTAACAAAGCTTTTAGTGAATCTAACCCTGATATTATGAATCCCAAAAAATATGTTTCATTCTCAAGTTTTAATGAGACCAAAGGTAATATTCAAAAATATTCAGAATGTTTAAAGAAAAATCTTGAACAATCCTTCAAAGATAAAGGAAATATTACAATAGAAGATCTCCAAAAAACTCTTAAAAAGTTCCAGAATAAAAATCTTGGCATGAAAGCACTTTATACGTCTGTTGGGCTTGGTGTATCAGCATATTTCCTCTCTTCAGGTATACCGAAATTTCAGTATTATATGACAAAGAAAAGAACGGGCAATAATGAATTTCCGGGAGTTAAAGGGCTAAATACAGCTGAAAACAAGTAATATTGCAAAATTCTTTTTTAAATAATTTTATAATCATTATTTTTGACTGACTGCATTGACTTTGCATAAATTGAGTGTTATTCTATAAATAGAGTTATTGAGAAATATTCTCAATAAGAAATACAAAACTTGTTTAAAAATTAAAAATATAAAGAAGAGATATAAGACATCATGGTTAAATTAAGCGAAGTTAAAGTAGGACAAAAGGCAGAAATATTTAAATTTATAGATTCCTCTAATATAAAACTTTTTTCATCCAGATTTGGTATTGAAGAAGGTCAGTTAATTACTTGTATTGCAAAGCCAGGCCCTGTTGTTATAAGTAAAAATCAGCAGGAAATTGCCATAGGCAGGGATCTTTCAAGGCAAATTTATGTAAAGGTCATCTAAATGAATATTTTCTGCGGAAAGCAAAATGACAGCCCGAACAATCCAAAAAATTGTGCGGATAAATTAAATCTGCCTAAAATTGTGCTGGTTGGCAATCCTAATGTTGGAAAATCTGTGTTTTTCAATAAGTTAACAGGTTTTTATGTTGAAGTCAGCAACTATCCAGGTACAACAGTTGATATATCAAGAGCTATTATTGATGAAGTTGAAGTTATAGATACTCCCGGCATATATGGCATAGGGAGTTTTAATGAAGAAGAAATTGTCGCAAAAAAAATTATTATTCAGGCAGACAAAATAATAAATGTTGTAAGTGCTTTAAGTCTTGAAAGAGATCTCTTTTTAACTCAACAGCTTATAGACATGGACTATAAAATAATAGTTGTCCTTAATCAAACCGATGAAGCAAAGGCAAGAGGGATTAAAATTGATATTGATGCCCTTGAAAATATGCTTGGAGTGAAAGTTATTCCCACAGTTGCTATTAAAAATCAGGGAATAAATGAAGCAAAAGACAATATTAAAAATGCAAAAACAGGAAATAAAACGGAATATTCGGAAGAAATTTTAACTGACAGCATATTAAATCTTGAAGAAAATCCTGAAAAAAGAGAAATTATATACTCTGAAAGAAGAAAAAGAGTTAATGAAATAGTTGAAGCTGTTTTATCAAGAACAGATCATGGAATAAACATCTCTACAAGATTTGGGAAACTTCTTTTAAATCCTATTATAGGTGTAATAACCTCTGTAATAATACTCTTTGCTCTTTATAAATTAATGGGCGTTCTTATTGCAGGCAATCTTGTTAATTTTATAGAAAAAAACATTCTTTTAAACCATTATACTCCCTGGATAACTCATGTAACTTCAACAATAGTACCGGACGGAGCATTAAAAGAAATACTGGTTGGGGAATTTGGTCTTTTAACAATGACAGTTCAGTATATAATTGGAGTTCTGCTGCCTTTGATTATAAGCTTTAATATATTTATGGCTGTTCTTGAAGATTCAGGCTATTTACCCAGACTTGCTGTTTTGACGGATAGGATGCTGACTAAAATTGGTTTAAACGGAAGGGCTGTTATTCCTATTATTCTTGGTTTTGGCTGCGTTACGATGGCAACAATATCAACAAGAATACTGGGTTCAAAAAGAGAAAGAACAATTGTAACGGCAATTCTTGGTCTTGTTGTGCCGTGTTCTGCTCAACTTGGTATTATAGTCGGTCTTATGGCTGTAGCAGGTGGATTGAAGGCTTGGATAATTTATCTTTTGAGTATTTTTACAATATTAGTGTCAGTTGGAACTGTATTAAATAAAATTTTGCCCGGAAAATCAACCCATCTTCTTATTGACCTTCCTCCAATGAGACTTCCTGTTTTAAAAAATGTTTTTAGCAAGACTTTTTCCAAAACAATGCATTTTTTAAAGGAAGCCACTCCTTTATTCTTCCTTGGAGCATTTATTGTCACTATTCTTAAAATATCAGGAGGACTCGGGTTAATTCAAAATACGTTAGCTCCTCTTACTGTAAGTTTACTTCACTTGCCTTCTGAAGCAGCAACGATATTTATTATGGGGCTGATAAGAAGAGACTTTGGGGCAGCAGGGCTTGCTAAAATGGCTGGGCTGGGAAGCAGCATGGCTGTTTTAACTCCGGATCAAGTTCTTGTTTGTCTTGTTGTCATAACACTTTTTGTACCATGTATTGCTTCTGTAATAGTCATGTTCAAAGAAAGAGGCTGGAAAGAAGCTTCTTTGGTATGGTTTGGTTCATGGGTTATAGCATTTATTGCAGGCGGAATTTTGTCATCTGTTTTAGGATTAATGATATGATGAATAAAAAGAATGATTGTTTAAACAATGACTTTCTAAGCTGTCCTACATGCAATATGAAGCTGGAGAAAAAATATCTTGGCCAAAGATGCCCAAGATGCAATTCGATCGTTATTTTAAAATGCTGTAAGGGATGTACAGATAACAACTGTTCTAAAAAATAGAAAAGCTGTTAATCTGATTTTTTAAATATTTTAAAAGAAACTTTTTCTAAAAATCAGCTTCTTAATAACTGGTGTTTAAAATTTCTTGACTATAAACCTCTATAGATGATACAGTAAAAAAATCGTAAAACCCTGTGGGCGAGTGGCGAAATGGTAGACGCGCTAGTCTTAGGAACTAGTAGGCAACCCCTGTGTGAGTTCGAGTCTCTCCTCGCCCATTTTATTTTTTACGCTAGTGTCTGAATTAAAAAGAATTTTATAGCAAGTTATTGATATTTTATGCAAGCCCTCAATTTTAAGTTGAGTATAATTAATGATTAACCCTGTATCGACAAATATATCTCAAAACAAATCAGATTTATCTCAAATTTTTGAGCCGATAAGCCTGGAACTTTCTGTTCTGGATAAAAAGCTTATTGAAAATCTTTCAAGTTCAAATGCGGTTTTAAATAATATAACCAGATACATAATTGAATCAGGCGGCAAAAGGCTGAGACCGGCTGTCACTTTTTTAATTGCAAAAGCTTTAAATAAAGGTTTTTTACCACAAGACCATTTTCAGGTAGGTATTGCGCTTGAGATGATCCATACAGCGACTTTGATACATGATGATGTAATTGACGAAGCTGAAACAAGACGCGGCAATAGAACTTTACATAAAATCTGGAACGATAAAGTAGCTATTGCAGCAGGAGATTATCTCCTTGCTAAAGCTTTAGCAAGACTTGCATCAATAAATAACAATCTTGTAATTGATTTGTTTGCAAGAATAATGGGTGAAATATGCGAAGGTGAAATTGAGCAAGATGCGCAGTATTACAATTTTATAAATCTCGATCAGTATATTGAAAAATCCGCAAGAAAAACCGCTAAATTATTTGTGGCAGGTGCTGAAAGTTCTGCAATTTTAACTTCCGGTGCTGATAATCTAACAATAAAAGCAGCAAGAGAATATGCGTTTAATTTCGGAATAGCTTTTCAGATAGTTGATGATATTCTTAACTTCACATCAAATGCTGAAGAATTTGGCAAACCTGTTGGGATTGACTTACTAAACGGCATTTTAACAGCTCCTGTTATTTTTGCACTTGAAGAATATGAAGAAAAACAGGATTTTGTATTAAAAAATTTAATCCAGAATAAATTTAAAACAGAATCAGACTTTAATTTAGCTCTTGATTTGGTTTTAAATTCAGGCGGCATTGAAAAATCCAAACAATTGGCTATAAATTACGCAGAAATTGCAAAAAATTCTTTGAGTTATTTTGATGATAATCCCTATAAAAGTTCTCTTTTGAATCTCGTCTCATTTATTTTAGAGAGAAAATTTTAAAATAGAACTATTTAGAATAAGATTATTTTGTGTAAAAATTAAAAACAGGTCATAATGTTTATGTATATTGAATTTTAAAACATGACCTGAAATTTGGAATATAGGCTTTATATTTGACAGGACAAATTTATGACTTCTGAAAATGACGAACTTAAAAAAGAAGAACTAACTACTTCTAAAAAAATATTGGGTTTTTTAAAAGAAACTGTTGAACTTGTAGTTACGGTTCTTATTCTTGTAATAATCATTAGAAATGGGCTTGGCGAGCCAAGATGGATTCCATCTGCTTCTATGAGACCGACTCTTATTGAAGGTGACAGGCTTATAATTGAAAAAGTAAGCGGTTTTGTCTCTACTCCAAAAAGAGGTGATATTCTTGTTTTCTATCCACCTGATGAAAAACTTGGACAGTCTCCGTGGAACTATTTTACACGTTTAGTAGGATATTTTAATAATGATACAGCCTATATCAAAAGAGTCGTTGGCCTTCCGGGTGACACTATAGAAATTAAAAGCGGATATGGTGTTTTAATTAACGGAAAATATGCTACTGAACCTTATATAGCAAAGAGTTCTTTTATTGGCTGTAATAAAAATGGAGGCATGTACTGCGGTCCAATGAAAATCCCTGCAAATAATTATTTTATGATGGGAGATAACAGGGACAATAGTCAAGACAGCAGATACTGGGGATTCTTGCCGAAAGACAGAATAATTGGCAAAGCATACTTAAGATTTTGGCCTATTAACAGAATCGGCTTAATTGACCATCCAAAATATGATTTTGTACCGGATTTTATAGAAGAAAAAGTTCTTCAGGAACATAATTAACCTGACTGTGCCTTGGCTCCTGATATTACTTCAAGGATTTCCTGAGTGATAGATGCTTGTCTTGCTTTGTTATATACAACAGTTAAGTACTGCATCATATCATTTGCATTCTGTGTTGCGGCCGTCATAGCAGACATTCTTGCTGCAAGTTCACTCGCGGAAGCTTCAATCATAGCCTGATAGACCCTGTTTGAAAGATAAAGAGGCACAATTTTTTGTAAAATTACTTCAGAATTCGGCTCAAACAGCATTTCAGCATGATGAGTTATTTCTTCTTCTCTTTTAATTTCAGGTTCAATTGCAACCGGCAAAACTTCCCATAATTGAACATCAAAACTAAGCATCGATTTAAAATGAGTTGTAATTATTTCAATTCTGTCAATTTCTTCTCTGACATATAATTCTGCAATATCTTCTGTTATTATACTTGCCCCGCCCGATGTCGGAATAGCCGGCATTTTAACATAGTGTTCAGCAATATCCACATTCTCTTTTTTTAGTGCAGCTAAACCTTTTGATCCAACAATGAATAATTTAATATTAATGTTGCTTCTTTTTAATTCACGGATTCTTGCTACAGCTTTTCTAACAACGTTAGCATTATATGCACCGGCCAGACCCTTGTCAGACGTAACAACAAGTATTCCGACTGTTTTAAGATCACGTTGTTTCAATAAAGCCGGATAATTGTCTATTGCTTTTTCGGTTTTTATTATTACATTATTAATGTTGGGTTTTGAAGCAAGAAGTCTTTCAAAAGACTTGGTCAGCTCACCGGAAAAAGGCCTTGAAGATTTAACCTTTGCTTCAGCTCTTTTTACTTTGGCAGCAGCTACCATTTTCATTGCCTGAGTTATTTTTTGAGTATTTTGAACACTCTTTATTCGTCTTCTTATGTCTCTTAAGCTTGGCATAAATTTTTATCCTGACTATTTATACTTATTACCAATTATTCATATACAATGTGAATATATTTATACTCCGACTTCTATACCGCTGAATACCGTATCCCTGAATTTTTCAAATTCTTTGTATAATCTTTCCTGATCTTCATCAGAAAGTTTTTTGCCGGTGTTGATAACAGTTTCAAAATCCTGAAGTTTGGCAGAAAAATATTTAAACCATTCTGACTTAAATTCAGTAATTTTATCATTTGCAACATCATCAAGAATACCTTTATTAGCAGCAAAGAGAATGGTATATTCCTGAGCGACAGATAAAGGACTGTATTGAGGCTGTTTTAATACTTCAATCAGTTTCTGACCTCTTTTGAGCTGATCCTGAGTCGATTTGTCAAGATCGCTTGCAAACTGTGCAAAAGCTTCCAGTTCTCTGAACTGGGCAAGATCAAGCCTTAGTTTTCCTGCAATGGATTTAATTGCCGGAGTTTGAGCTGCACCTCCGACTCTGGAAACCGAAATACCTGCGTTGATAGCAGGCCTGATACCTGCGTTAAACATGTCTGTTTCAAGGAATATCTGTCCATCAGTAATACTGATAACGTTTGTCGGTATATAAGCACTTAGGTCACCTGCTTGTGTTTCAATAATCGGCAATGCTGTAATACTTCCTCCACCAAGTTTATCTGATAATTTTACGGCTCTTTCTAGCAGTCTTGAATGCAGATAGAATACATCGCCCGGATATGCTTCACGACCTGGAGGTCTCTTGAGAAGCAAACTCATTGTTCTGTATGCCCAAGCATGTCTGGTAAGATCATCATAAATGATAAGTACATGTTTGCCCTGTTCCATAAATTCTTCACCTATTGAACAACCTGCAAAAGGAGCAATATACTGGAGGGGAACAGTTTCATTAGCAGAAGCTGCAATTATGATTGTATAATCCATAGCTCCGTTTTCTTCCAGCGCTTTTGCAGTTTGAGCAATTGTACTTGTTTTTTGACCAATCGCAACGTATATACAAATAACGTCATTATTTTTTTGATTAATGATTGTATCTATAGCTATAGCTGTCTTGCCAGTTTGTCTATCACCGATAATCAGTTCTCTTTGTCCTCTTCCGATAGGAGTTAAAGCATCAATAGAGGTTAACCCTGTTTGAAGCGGCTGATAAACTGATCTTCTTGCAACAATTCCAGGTGCAACTCTTTCTACAGCTCTTGTTTTAGTGGTGTTTAATGGTCCTTTGCCGTCAATTGGTTCGCCGAGAGGATTTAAAATTCTTCCTATCAAACTATCACCAACCGGAACAGAAGCGATTCTTCCGGTTGTTCTAACCGTCATTCCTTCTTTTATAAAAGTATATTCACCAAGTACGACTACGCCTACATTATCTTCATCAAGATTTAAAACCAATCCTAATGTACCATGTCCATCTTCAAATTCAACTAATTCACTGGCCATAGCTTTTCTAAGTCCATAAATTCTGGCAATACCGTCTCCAACTTCAATAACTGTACCTACGTCAGATACTTCAAGTGTACTTTCATATTGTTCAATTTTGTTTCTGATTATTGAGCTAATTTCATCAGGTCTTAAACTAGTCATACTTATACCTCTATATCATTTGTTTTTTCATATTTTCTAACCTGGCTTTTATACTGCCATCAATTACTCTGTCCCCGACTTTTACGACCATGCCGGCAATAATATCGGGCTGTATTTTATGTTCAAGATTGATAGTTTTATTAAACAGTTTTTCCAACTGATTTTTAACTCTGATTTTGATTTCTTCATCTATTTCTATAGCTGTAAATACTTCAGCTATAGCGATATTCCGTTTTTTGTTAAGTATTTCTGTATAATGGTAAACAATAGAAGGAAATATAAATATTCTATTTCTATCTAACAACAACTTTAATGTGTTGAGAATATTAGGAGAAACAGCTCCTTTAAATATATTTTCAATAATTTCTTTTTTATCGCCTATTGGAATTGTAGGATGTTCTAAAAATCGATTGAGATCTTTATGTGATGCAAATGTTGCAAGAATTAAACCAAGATCAGTATTATATATATCAAGCTGCTCACACTTTTCGCCAAGTTCAATCAGTGCATTTGCATATCTGTCTGCTATTGTTGATAATCCGATGTTATTTCCGTTACTCATAAAGCGATAATCAAACCTTTAAATTATCTAAACCATCAATAAATTCATTTATGTATTTTTTATGCAGTCTATCGTCAATAGCCTGTTTAACATGCTCTTCTGCAATGTTAAACGCAGCTTTTGTCACGCTGTTCGTTAAATGAAGCGATGCCATTTCTTCTTCACCCTTAATAATTCTTTCAGAATTTTTCTCAAGATTCTCTGATTCCATTGATGCTTCATTTATTATGTTCTTTGACAAACTGTCTGCAACTTCTTTAGCTTCTTTTTCTATTTTGCGGACAACCGTATCAGAATTTGCTACCTGTTTTTTTGTAGTCTCAAGTTCCTGTTCAGATCGGCTTTTGTCTTCTTCAGCATTCATAATTCTGAGTTTTATGTTTTGCAGTTTATCTTCTAAACCTGCAAAAATATTGACTTTTTTACAAATCCAATACAGGAAAATCAACACAAATATAGTGTTTATGACATTTGCTTCGTATAATTTTTCCCATAAAGTCATCAGGCTGTTTATTGAATGGGGCTGTGCCATTGCTAAAAATATAGTGCTTTGAATCATAGATTTATCCGTTCATATGTTTATTGATCATTTCCTCGGTAATTCCTGAAATAGGAATTTCTTCTCCGAGTATTTTTGTTGAAATATTTTGTGCAAGTGATGATACTTGCATTTTCAGGGCATCTTGAGCAGCATTTTTATCTTTCAAAATGTTTTCTTTTGCCTGGTTAACCTGTTCAGTTAAATTTTGAGTTTTCTGCTCGATTATAGCTGTTTTTTCCTTGGTAGCAGCAGATGTTGATTTAAAAACAATATTATTTGCAGTTGTTCTTGCCTGATTAATTTTGCTTTCATATTCTGCTTCAAGAATTGCAGCTTGTTCTTTCGAATGTCTTGCCTTGTTTCTGGTTTCATCGATATAATTATCACGCTCTTTTCTAACCTCTGTCATCGGAGAATAAAAAATTTTCTGCATAATAAACATAAATATTATGAAGCTTATGGCCATTATAATTAATGTACCATCCAGTTGTAACAGCATTTTAAAACCTATACCTTATACAAATACGAACTTTACAAGAAGAATAAGTGCTATAAGTAATGCATAAATAGCAAGTGCTTCCATAAATGCAAGACCGATAAACATTAATGTTCTGACTTCGCCGCCTGCTTCAGGCTGACGTACTGTAGCATCAATAGCAGCAGCTACAGCAGTCCCCATGCCGATACCAGGACCTATGGCAGCAAGACCTACAGCTATTCCCATTGCTAATATTGCAGCAGATTTTGGATCCATTATAAATTCCTCCTTTTTTACTATTTCTTCAGGTTTAATACTTGTAATTTACCTTGTTGTATCTCGAAGCTCTATTACGAGGTTGTTGATTGAATTTTATGTTCGTCATGTCCGGCTGTTGCAGCAGCGACGTAGGATGATGCAAGCACAGCAAATATAAATGCCTGGATAAAGGCAACAAATAATTCAAATAACATAAATGGTATTGGCGCAAAGAATAAGAATTGCGGCACAATGCTTAATATAACGAGAATAATTACTTCACCGGCTAATATATTTCCAAAAAGCCTTATTGCCAGCGAAAGCGGTCTTGTGAGATCTTCCATAAAATTAAGCGGTGCCATAAACCAGAAAGGCTGGAAGTAGTGTCTAAAATATTTTATTCCGCTTTTTAATATGCCTGAACCCAGATAATATACTGAAACTATTAGTGCTAATGCTACTGTTACATTAAGATCGTTTGTAGGAGATGCAAATTCGCCTTCAGAAAGATGATACAGTTTCAAAGGCACCTGTCCAAGAAGATTTGAAATCAGAATGAATAAAAATAGTGAACCGATAAGCATTATATGCTTATATCCTTCATTCCCCATCTGTCCTACTGAAATTCCTTCAATAAACTCCATTATCATCTCGGAAAATATTTGAAGACGGCCGGGAATTCTATTAAGATTTCTTGTTACAGTAAGTGCAAATATAATAAGAAGAATCATGGCAATCCAGGCGGTAAGCATGGTATCCATGTGTATTTCAAGTCCAAAAAAGTTAACTAACCAATGATTTCCAAATTCAATTTTTCGCAAGTTGAACCCTCTTTTTGAATAAACCTTCTATAAAGTTTTATTATATTTTTGATTATATCAATACAATCAGGATCGACGCAAGAAAATTACATTAATTAAATTAGTATCGGTTATTTTATATAACGCTTATAAATACTCCACATTCCTGTTATAAATCCCAATAAGGTAAAAATCATTGTCCATAAAGGAAATTTTAAATGGGTTAGGCTATCAAGGTATCTACCGGCTATAAATCCCAGTATGATTGGTACAACAATTAAAAAAGCAATATCTGTCATAAAGAAGCTCCTTTACGTTAACAAAATAAAGTTGAGATTTTGATAAAAGTCGAAACATTCCCGCTAGTATATAACCGAGTTTTCCTGTGGAAATTTTCATCGATATTTATTTATATTTTCCACGTTTTGTCTTATTAGGATATAATATAATAAAATATATATAAATCGAAATCATTATGTATGTTTACATTTGCGGGTAGAATGTTTTTATGTCAAATAATTCAATTACTGAAGAAAATCTGATTTTGTCAAAAGCATTGGGAAATTCTAATAAAATTGCTGTTTTTATTTTTAATGAAAATAACAGTTTAAATTTTATTAACAAATCTGCTTCAATTATCCTCAATGTTAATCTTGATGATGATTTAAGCAGATTTAACATTCATAATATTTTTGATTTTAGAATAAGTGAAGTTACGTCTGATCTGGATAAATCCAGTGAAATATCAAAAGAAATAAATATTTTAAACGGTAATAAGCAATTTATTTCTACAAATACTGTTTTTTTAAAAAATGATAATAATATAACGGCTTTATCATTTATAATTCCGAAACAGATTTCTGAAAATATAATAAATAAACAGTCTTTAGCTCTAAATAAAATATCATCAATATTAAATTCAAGTTTTGAACTGGATGATACACTAGAAATTATTTTAGATCATTACAAAACGCTGTTTGAATATGATAAAGCATTGATTACATTTCTTGATGGTGAAGGATTATTAATAAAAGCTTCAAGAAACCTGATTGATGCTTATAATAATGATTATAAAAACAGCTTATTAAGAGGAAATAAACTTATTAATAAGCTTATAAAATCCAGAAAAACAGTTCTTGGCGTTATAAATGATTCTGAAGAATCAATAATTAAAGAATTATGTTTAAATATTTCACCTCCATATTCTTATATCGCAACCCCATTAATAATTAAGGACACGCTATTTGGATTAATTGTCCTGATTAAAGAAAAAGTTGATTTCTTTATCCCTGAAGATGCAAAAATTGCTGAAGCAATTTCAAGTTCGGCAGCTTATTCGTTAAAAGACGCTGAATTAAGTAATGTATTTAAAATGCAGCTTGAAATACTTGAAGAAAACATTACAGAAAGAACTAAAGCTCTGGAAATTATAAAAAATCAAAATATTAAGATACTTGAAGCGGACAAGGTAAAGAATGAATTTCTTGCCAATATGTCACATGAGCTTAGAACTCCTCTAAATGCGATTATAGGCTTTTCTGAAGCTTTAAAACTGAAACTTTTTGGTGATCTTAATAATAAACAGGAAGAATATATTGAAGACATTCATGTTAGCGGAATTCATCTTTTAGGAATGATTAATGATCTGCTTGATTTATCAAAAATTGAAGCCAAAAAACTTGAACTGAATAAAACTGTTTTTTCTGTTAATCATGCTATAGATGAAGTTAAAAATATAGTTAATGCGTTATCTTCAAAAAAACAAATAGAAATTAAAGTCATTTGCAAAAAGAAAAAAATTGAAGCATATGCTGATCACAGAAGATTCAAGCAAATACTTTATAATCTTCTCAGCAACGCTATCAAGTTTTCTCACGAAAACAGCGAGATACTTGTTGAGATAAAACCCGATAAAAAAGATCTGCAGGTTTCTGTAAAAGATTTTGGAATTGGAATTGAATCAAAATTTCATGAGAAAATATTCCAGAAATTTCATCAGGTAGACAATTCTTATTCCAGAAGACAGGGCAGCACAGGACTAGGACTCACAATAACAAAAGAACTGATTGAAATGCACGGGGGAACAATCCGTGTAGAAAGTAAAGCAGATAAAGGCGCAACTTTTATCTTTACAATTCCAATAAAAGATTTGTCAGCGTAGTTAAAAAGTATTTAGAAAATAAGAAATGAATAATAATAAAGGCACTATTTTAATAGCAGAAGATAATCTGAGCAATATGAAACTTTTAAAAGATATTCTTGGTTTTCAGGGATATAAAATAATAGAGGCTTATGATGGCAAGACAGCGCTTGAATTGACAAGACAGAATAAAGATGTCATAGATCTAATACTTATGGATCTGCAATTACCGGAAATGGATGGCATTGAAGTTATAAAACTTATTAAATCAGATGACAGTACAAAGAAACTTCCGGTAGTAGTTATTTCGGCTCATGCAATGGAAATTGATATGAAAAGAGCGTTAAAAGCCGGATGTAATAACTATATAACTAAACCGATCAATGTAGAAAGCTTTATTGAAAAAATCAACGCCTTTTTTAGACATAATACCAAATTGTAGTCAAAATATTATTAAGGATTTTGTCTAACAAGGGGTTGCAACCCCTTGTTAATACTTAATAGATTGCAAATTGGTATAAAGAAGCAGATTAATTATTTTCTTCCACTAATTTTGGCTTGGCTATTGCATCTTTAGCTTTGACACCTAGACTTATACCGATGGAAGAAGCCAATGCCACACCTAAATATGTCAAATATGCAAGTTTATTAGTTTTAGCAACTTTACTTACTAATGACGGGTCTAATACTTTTTTGGCGAAACCTACACCTTTTATGGAAGCCATTGCCTCTTCTGCCAGCATAGGAACAAATGCCATGAATGTTAATTTACCTACATTATCTTTAATAAAATCAGTTGTTTTACCAATAGTGCTGTCAGTTTTTTCGTTGGGAGCTTTTTTAGTTTTAAAAAGTGATATAGATATACAACACATTATGAATTAAATCCTTTCAAAATAGTTACATTCACAATGAATTTAGAGATTAAACACCTGGATATAACATAAATTTTTTTATCTGCTAAAGTGTTTTTTTATTGGCATTAAAATTTTAAAATTTTTTAAATTCATCAATTTATTGATTGCGAGTATATAAAAATAAGCAATATATAAGGAGGGTTTATGGTTACACTTTACGGTAAAATGCCGAACAATGATATGTCATACAAAATGGATTTATTTAGAAGATTTGAAGATGTCACAATGGGAAATACTGACATAATATATGGAGACACCGGAGATCACGGATTATATCCTACTACTATGACAGGTGGCCTTTACAATAACGCATATTATGTAGACAATCCTAACGATGTTATTAATTCTAATCTGGCTCACACAGGTATGGATATAGTGTATTCAACTGTGTCGTATATTCTTCCAAATGGTATAAACGCAGCAGCACTGTTAGGTTCAGAGAATCTTACTCTTACAGGAAATAATCTGGATAATATTCTGATTGGAAATAAAGGTAATGACACTCTAATAGGCGGTACAGGAAATAATCAGTTCTTTATTCCTGATGATACTTTTGAACATTTTTACGGTTCAGCCGGATCAAACACAATGTACGGCGGACCTAAGAATAATAGTTATTTGATTGATGATTCGGGAGATACAGTAATAGTAAATCCCAGTCATAAAGGTACTGATACTGTATATACAACTATAAGTTATGAAGTACCGGATGGAGTTAAAAGAGCTTATATTGTAACACTGGAAAATCAAAAACTTATCGGTAATAATATGGGCGATGAGCTTTATGGAAACTGTGGAAATAATATAATAATTGGTGGTACCGGAAATGACTCAATTTATGGGGGTGGATATGGCCATGATACTCTCCTTGGAGGAGTTGGCAATGATAAGATGATGACTTCAACAATGTCTTGTATACTATATGGAGGAACGGGAAATGATACCTTTATAGGGGGAGAAGGTAATGATACTTTATATGGCGGGACAGGAAGTGATGTTTATACAGGTTTTTTAAAAAACACAACAGACTATACTTATAATATCGGATTTGGACATGATGTTATTGATGATACGGTAGATTATGTTCTTGGCACGAATAATGACTATTCCAAAGGTCATCAAATTACAACTCAGGATGTTGCAACTGACACAGATATTCTGGATTTAACACATTTTAATAAGAGTGAAGTAATATTCCAGGCATTAGATACAAATAATAATGGTAATTTGGATGCACTTTTTATTGATTGCGGGCAATATGGAACAATCCAGATTAACCATTATTTCAATGATACTGCTGTTACTGCTGCTTTAAGCAAAGTAGGGCAAGGTTATATGGATGATATTACACTTAATAAAGGTATCCATATGTATTTTGCGGATATACAGAATGCATGTGGAAGTAATACAACAGCTAATATCATTACAGGAACAAGTAGTAATGACTGGATTATGGCAGCTGTCGGAGATAATATAGTTTATGGCGGTGCAGGAAAAGATACTATATACGTCGGAAGTGGCAATGATACCTTGTGTGGAGGGTCAGGCAGTGATTTGTATAGAAGTTCTATCCAGTCATTAGGAAATGATGTTATTAGAGATTATTTGGACTACGGAGACCAAACAGCTCAAATAGGTAAATATGATTGGGATAGTCTTGAATTAAAATTGTTTAATCTTAACGATTTAACGTTTAGTGCCATAGACACTGATGGTAATGGAAATTTAGACAGGCTGCATATTGATGCAGATCAATATGGTTCTATCGATATTGACAAATATTTTAGTGATACCTCATCAAGCGCATTATCAAGCAGTACCGGTACAGGATACATCGAGGATATAATACTTGCAAATAACCAGCATCTATATTTTACTGATATACAGCATATTTTAACCTAGATTTTCTTTAAAAATATATTCATTGATTTTGCTTAAAATTTTATTAAAGTATTAAGTAAATCAACCGATTATAAATATAGAAGGAAAATAGAGAAGGGTTTATTAATATGAGTAATCTCCAGAATTCACTTATTCAGGCAATTGGCTATTCATCAAATACTAATAATGTAAGCACCATATGTGCTTTGCTTAATAATAATACAACCTCAACAACCGCAAATAATGTAAGTTTTGCAGCTTTGCTTGCCCAACTCAACAGAAATCTTGATAGTTCAGGAATAAATTCAAGTATGAGCTCTTTTGGGTACAGCAAATCTACTTCTAATTATGCAAATCAAACAGGTACTCCACTTAATATAATTACTATTGCTCAGAAAATTAAAGATGATAATAATGAAATTCTAGGTATAGATGAACAGGTTGCGCAGTATTTACTGGAAAATTATGGTGGCAGCAAATCAGGTGTAATTATGTCTTTGTCCGGCGCACAAAGTTTGCCGTTACAAATGACTGCTCTGCAGGACACCCTATTTAAAACTATAGTATCTAAAATATCCACTCAGGTTAGAAACACTATTTATAGCGGTCAGGATCTATCAAGCTTTTCTTCTGACGATATGAGTACTGATTCGTCAGTCTCGGATTCATCATCGGATATCGCAGACATATAATTGGAATCTTTCAATAGTATTAAAATCTAATAAAAATAATCAAAAGCTCATGTACTGACTCTTTAAACTTTTTTATTGCGGAGATTTTGCTTAAACTTATGTTTCTATGCCAACCCACCAACTCCTCTTCACTTCAATTTTTCAATAAGTTTCTCTTTTTTATCTTCTTTTTATTTAATTAAAATTATATCAACTTCAATCTGAACGTAAGTTTAAGCAAAATTGTAGCCTTAAAATAGTTTATTAGAGTCAGTAATGAGCGGTAAATACAGTAAATTTTTTGTTCCCCCTTGCGGGGTGAGTGATTGCAAAGATAAAAGTCTTTTATATCAAACGTTATTCAAGAGCGAATTAAAAAAATTTGCGGTTCAATCTTGAAATTTTTAGTATAAAACTTTTTTAATTTATATTTCCTAAATACCTTATTTTTGCGGTATTAATATACAATTTTTATTTTAATTTTATCAATATTTAATATACTACTGTACAATTCCTGTAGTTAAAATCTTGCCAGGCTGAATATTTCTTTTAATTCATTATTAGATAGTTCCGTAATGAGTTTTTCACCGGAAGAAACTGTCAAATCAGCTAGTTCTTTTTTAGATTTAAGCATCTCATCAATTTTTTCTTCAAAAGTTCCCAATGTGATTAGCCTGTGAACAATTACATTACGGGTTTGACCTATTCTATAAGTTCTGTCTGTAGCCTGATCTTCAACAGCCGGATTCCACCAAAGGTCATAATGAATTACGTTTGTTGCGGCAGTAAGGTTAAGTCCCGTTCCCCCTGCCTTTAAAGAAATAATCATAAGTTTTATATTTTCGTCAGATTGAAAATTTTCCACCAATTGATCTCTTTTTGTGCGGGTAACACTGCCATGAAAGAAAGGAACATCCATCTTAAGCTCATCTTTTATCATTCTGACAAGTAAATCGCCCATTTCCTTGTACTGGGTAAAAATTACAGCTTTTTCATTTTGCTCAAATATCTGATCGATTATGGAAAAGGTCTTTTCAGCCTTGCCTGACAAATCTTTTGATAACTTGTCCAGTTTTGTATATTGAGTTGGATGATTGCATATCTGCTTTAATGAAGTAATAAGCTTGAAAATTTGTCCTTTTCTGTGAATTCCTGTTTTATCTTCAATTGTTTTGAAAGAATTTTCCAGTACTTTTTCATAAAGTGCGGCCTGTTCTTTAGTAAGATAACAGTACTCATCAAAAACAATCTTTTCAGGCAGATCGCTTATTATTGACTTATCACTTTTCAATCGTCTCAGCACAAAAGGTTCTGTTACAAGCTTTAATTTCTCAATTCTTTCTGCATCCCTGTGTTTTTCTATTGGCATAGCATAATTCTTCTGAAAACTGCTTATATTTCCAAGATATCCTTTGTTTGTAAAATCAAAAATACTCCATAATTCACTCAGTCTGTTTTCAACCGGAGTACCGGTCATAGCAATATAAGTTCCGGTTTTTATAGATTTTACGGCTATGGATTGAGCTGCATCAGGATTTTTTATATTTTGCGCCTCGTCAATAATTATGATGTCCCAGTCTTTATTTTTAAATTCATCCACATCATTCCTGAGAAGCCCATATGTAGTTATAGCAACGTCTATACCGTCTAATTCCAAACTGCGATCTATTCCATGATAAATATAGACATTTAAAGAAGGTGCAAATTTTGCACATTCTTTGTGCCAATTACCGACTAAAGTTGTCGGACAGATAACCAGAGCAGGTTTCTTTAGCTTGCCTTCTTCCTTCAGTTTTAAAATCAGGCTTATGACCTGTATAGTTTTTCCAAGCCCCATATCATCCGCTATACATGAGCCAAAGCCCCTCATTTTATTTGAGTATAACCATCTGAATCCTCTTTCCTGATACGGACGCAATACACCGGCCAGACCTGCCGGAATAGTTATCTCTTCAACTTTTACAAGTTCTTCAATCGCTCTTTTAAATGCATGGTCGGGATTAAAATCCATGTCATTATAAAAGCCTGAAATTGCGGAGTGAAATAATTCCATCGAAGATAACATCTCAGGAACAGGCTTATTCAGTTTTTCGAGTATTGAATTTATCTCTTCAGGCTTTAAAAGAACGTACTGATCTTTATATTTAACAATGCCGTCAGCTGCTTTTACTAATTCAAGAAATTCTTCCTTTGAGACAGTTTTATCTCCGAGTGCAATTTCGTAAGAAAAATCAAACAGCTTCTGAGTAGTAGTCTGTGCTTTATTATCAGAGTCAAAGAATGAATTTATATCGATATTATTAGAATCTTTCATTCTCGCTTTTAATGATATACGAGGAGAAAATAAGTTTTTAAGTTCTTTTGGAATAACGACTTCAATACCCAGTCCATTTAAAATAACCGATATGCTGGAAACCAGCTCTAATATTTCTTTCAGGTCTATGATAGGAGATATTAATCCTTTTGAATCAAGAATATCTTTTAATAAAGGCATATAATTAGACGCGATCATTAGTTGACCAGAGATGTCGGCTATAACCTGTTTTTTGTCGCTTTCAAACAATTTAAAAAGGGGGATAATATCGTTATTTTTATAATTAATTATATCTATATATATCGCAAAACTATTTTCAGGTCTATCCTTGTAGGATTCAACTTTGATAATAGGTCTGATGTCTTTATTTTTGGCAGAAAGAGCATCAAGCCAGTATGAAATGCTTGCTGCAATGTTTTTTCCTTCGGGGGAAATCGCATTAAAAAGCTGAGGTTTAGTAAAAATAGAAGTAACATCACCTTTTTTTATTTTAGATGACTTTAAAAATGTCAATTTATGAATAATATGCGTTAAAAATATTGAAAGAATATCATAAGAAGCCTGATTAGACAGAACTTTATTGCCTTTTTCTTTAAAAACAACATTTACTGGCATAAGAGATTGATGATAATTAATAGCCTCTACAATACTTGACTTATCAGCCAGAGGAATGTACCTTACAGTGAAATTAACCTTATCCTGCATAATAACTTCAGGCACAAAGGAAAGAGCTTTAACTAAAGCTACTGCTAAATAAGCTGTTTCACTTAAAAACTTTGAAGACGGAGAAATTTCACCATTATCTTCATTTAATGTCAGATATAAAAAGTAATCAAAAACATTTTCTGCAAGTGTTGTAACACCTTCTTTTTCCTTTAGTATGAATTTTTGTTCAGTTTCATCCCATACGGGTATTGTTAATCTTTCATTAGAAAACCTTATGCGTGAACCTTTCGATTTCAGATAATATAAAAAGCTGTTTGCCGGACTAATAAAAGCTTTAAGTATATTTTCATTCGAATAATACAAATAAAACCCGGTATTTCTGAGAGGTGGCAGTTCTTCTTTAACGAGTATTGAGTCTAGTTCAGTTTCAACAGCTTCATATATACTAAATAACTTGGATTTAAAATCTTTGCGGTCATAAAATATCGGATTGGCAGGTAGAAGATCAAACAAAGAAAAAATATCCATTACAGGAAAAATATATTTAGATGATTTTTTAGATACATAATTTTTGC